>JAZQFL010000143.1:0-5371 GCA_045539485.1 Eubacteriales bacterium | reverse complement strand
GGTACGGTAGAGGACACTACCGCAAGCGGTACCGAGATGTATGCCGCAGGTCTTGTCGGTTCTCTCCGCGGTACCTCCACCATTGAAAACGTAAACACCTACGTTGACGTAAGTGCACTCGGAATTGCAAGTGCACAGGCAGTAGGCGGACTTCTCGGTAAGGCCGGCTGTGTTGCTGATAATGACGTTATTACCATAAGAAACTGCCACTCCTACGGCAAGACCGAGGCAGGCCGCGGTGTCGGTAACCTTATCGGTATCCTTTCCGCCGGCGGTGTTGAGACCACGAATGTTGCTTTGGCAAATACAAAGATACTTGTTGAAAACTGCTCCGCAAACGGCGAGGTAGTTTATCACTCCGGTTCCGCGGCAGGTCAGTCCGGCGGATTCATCGGAAATCTCTTTACTTATATTGCACACGGCTTTGAAGTGACCGTTTCGGGCTGTGTTAACAACGCAAAGCTTTCCGGCGAGACCGCAAAGACCCGCGTCGGCGGTGTTATCGGCTGGATGGACAGTAACGTTAAAAAATCTGCAGACAATCCCGCGGGCGGTGTTGTAAATGTTATCAACTGCAAGAACACCGCAGAGATCTACGGCTCCTCCTACGTCGGCGGTATTACCGGATATATCACCTTCCAGTACAGAGGCGACTTCCTTGTAAACTTCAAGAACTGTGTAAATGAGGGAATCATTTCTGCTGAAGCAGATTACGCAGGCGGTATCCTCGGCGGTACCAAGGGCGGTGTTTATACCTTTGAGCAGTGCGCAAACAAGGGCTCTGTTGAGGCTACAGGCCAGCACGCGGGCGGTATTATGGGCCACGCAACAAAGGCGGCTTCCACCGTTGGAATGAATTTCACCTTCAATGATTGCGCAAACTACGGTACTATCACCGGCTTCGCGGGTGTTGGCGGTATTCTTGCATTCTGCGACAGCGACATTACTGCTAACCGTTGCTTTAACGGCGGCAAGCTCGTTGTTACCGATTTCGTTGGAGTTAAGTGCGGCTTCTGTGCTGCCCCCAACGGACTTAACACAATAAACGATTGCTATTTCATCAATTCCGAAATGGATATGCTTGCAACCGCTGTTTCTGCGGCTGATGCGGCAAATGCGGCAAGCTTTAAGAATTTTGATTTTGATAACGTGTGGGTAATTGAAAACTCCGTTCCCACCCTCCGCTTTATCGCAACGGGTGCGGGAACCGATACTCCCGTTACTACGGATGCTCCCGTTACTACGGACACTCCCGCTACCGAAGCACCTGTAACCACCGAGGCTCCTGTAACTACCGAAGCCCCCGTAACTACCGAGGTTCCCGTGACTACCGAGGCTCCCGTGACTACCGAGGCTCCTGTAACTACCGAAGCTCCCGTAACCACCGAGGTTCCGGTAACTACCGAGGCTGTTGTTACGACCGGAGCACCCGCAGCCGATACTACCACAGCTTCTCCCGCTACAGGCGACGGAGATCAGCCCGTTATCTTTGTTGTTGCCGCGTGTGCATTTGCTGTTGCGTGCGCTATTGTTGCTATCGGCATTATCAAAAAGCGTGCAGCTAATTAAGCGATGCTAAAAGGTAAAAAAATCCTGATCATCGGTGCAAGCAGAGGCATCGGCGAGGCGATAGCGCGTGAATGCGCACTGGAACACGCAAGTGTAGTTATTACGGGCAGAAAAGCAGAAACGCTTGATCCTGTAGTTAACGCTATAAGGGCAGATGGCGGTAAAGCCGATCACATCGTCTGGGACGTTAAAGACGTAACGGAAGGCCCCTCGGTATTTGAACGGGCATCGGAAATAATGGGCGGTATCGACGTTGTGATAAACAATGCGGGCGTTATCGGCAGAAAAAGACTTTACGACGTGGACGAAGAAGAATGGAATATGATCTTCGACACTAACGTAAAGGGCGCCTTCTTCTGTATGCAGACCGCTTGTAAATTCTTTGAAGCGCATAATGCCGAAAGGGAAGTAAAGGGCAAGATAATCGTTATAAGCTCAGAAACAGGCCATCAGCCCTGCGTGCATCCCTACGGCATTTCAAAATGGAGTGTTATGGGAATGTGCCAGGGATATGCAAAGGCTTTCTTCAAGCGCGGCATAGTGGTGCAGAACATTGCGCCCGGTCCCGTTACCACGGAAATGATGAACTGGACCGAGGGCAAGAGTGCCGAGTATCCCAGCGCGTTCGGAAGAATGGCATATCCTAAGGAGATAGCCGAGCTTGCCGTGTTCCTTGCTTCCGATAAAAGCAACCGCATAGCGGGGCAACCGATATACATAAACGGCGGACTGAATTGCTAAGAAAAAAGCTGAAAAGGGTGAAAAATCCCTTTCAGCTTTTCGCCGTACTTGGCATATTGCCGAATTTCATTTAGAGCGATATATAATAAGGAGAAAAACCATGAAAGCAAAAAGAATTCTTGCTTTGGCGCTTGCTTTGGTTACTGCACTTGCGGTGATACCCTTTACCGCAACGGCCGTTGCAGTTCTTCCGATATCAAGTGCCGAACAGCTCGTCGCATTGATGAACACACCCGAAAAATGGGGCGGAGCTTATTACCTTACGGCAGATATTGACCTTACGGGTGTTGAGAATCAAACCCCTATCGGTATCCAAGGCGATGCCTTCAGCGGTTATTTTGACGGAATGGGTCACAGCATTACAGGCCTCAACATTGAAGGTGTGAAGCATCTCGGTCTGTTTGGCTGGGTGCACAATGCAACCATCAAAAACCTTTCGGTAAGCGGCAGTGTTACTGCTTCCACTACCGACAGCAGAGGCAACGGCGGCCTTGCGGGCGTTCTCAGCGGCAATAGCCTTATTGAGAATGTCAGCGTGTCGGTAAGCGTTACTTCTCAATCTGCAGCGGTGGGCGGACTTGCAGGTTATGTGTTCCCCTATTCCACAGGTACGGTAAACATAATTAACTGTCACTCCGACAGTACTGTTAAGGGAACTCTCGGTGTAGGCTCGCTTATCGGCATTATGACCGCGGGCAGAGAGCAGAATACCACCAATCCCGTTACATCGGGTACGGTTAATGTTATTAACTGCTCTTCCGACGGAACTGTATATTACGCGCCCGCTTCCGGCTATTATGCTCAGAGCGGCGGACTTGTCGGACAGATACTCTACTATAACTCAGATAATTTTGAGATAAACATTATTGGCTGCGTTAACAATGCAGTTGTGCTTTCCGATACTGCAGATCAGGCTGATAAGGGCAGGGTCGGCGGTATCGTAGGTTGGATAGCCAGCGGAAATTCAGAAATTAACGTAGTTGAAAACGTAGGTGTCATCAATATATCTTCCTGCGTTAACAATGCAGAGCTAAAAGCAAGAGCAGGTCTTGGAGGAATCGTTGGCGTTGCTTCGATCTATGATTCTGCAGATTATGCCCTCAACATCCTTAATTGTGCTAACTATGGCAAGCTTACCACCTCGGCAGGAGGCTACAACGGCGGTATCATAGGCTGGGTAGAAGGTGGAGACGTCAAGATCAGCGCTTGTAAAAACAACGGAACTATATCTGCGGCAAAAACCGGCAATAACAGTTATGCCGGCGGTGTCTTGGGTTATGCAGGTCTTGTAAGCGGCGCTGCAGGACTGACGCTCGAAGTATCAAATTCTGCGAACTACGCATCCGTTACCGGCACCGGATACTACATAGGCGGAATAGTTGGTCAGCTTGTTGACGGAGTATTCGTTTTAAATGATTGTGCGAATTACGGTGCTGTCAGCGGCACGGTTGCTGTCGGCGGTATAATTGGCCGCGGATCGAGAACTGTCACATCAACTACGCTTTCTGTAAGCAATTCTCTTAACGTCGGTACTGTTACGGGAGATCGTTGGATCGGAGCTATCCTCGGATGCTACGGCTCAAATTACTATTTATCATCTTTCAGCAATGTCTATTACTCAAAATACTCCGCTTATGACGGAGCGCAATATCAAAACGGTATCGGAAACACGAAAAATAATGCTATAACCGCGGAGCAAAGCGGATTTAATTCTCTTTCTGCGCTTTCAGTTAACTCACAGAACACGGTTTCCGGACTTAACGCATCTGCAGCGGGCACTTGGGAGCAGGGAACTGATTACCCCGAGCTTACTGCACTCAAGTCGCTTCCCGCAGAGGAGACAGTGACCGAGATAACCAACATCAGCCTTTCCGTTGGTACAGACCTTTCCTTCAACGCATTTGCAACTCTTGCAGACGGCGTTGATGCGGCGAATACCAAGGTAGTATTTACATACGCAGATGAAACGGTTGAGGCAGCTGCGGTTGCAGACGGAGAGCTTTATAAGTACACTCTTAAGGCGCTTCCTCCTCAGGCGATGACCGAGCTTATCACAGTAGAGCTTTACGTTGGCGATGAGCTTGTTGACAAGACACAGCAGACCGTGCGGGGCTACTGCGAGCAGCTCATTGACAATGAAAACAGCTCCGATACGCTTAAACAGCTTGCAAAGGACATTCTTGCATACGGTGCGGCTGCACAGAAATACAAGGATTACAACCTTGACAGCCTTGCAAACGAAGGCATTGAGGGCGCAACGGAATTTGTTCAGCTCGATGCAGGCAAGCACGTTGCAAACTTAGAAAAGGGAGTAGACGTTGAAGGTGTTAAGTTTACCGGTATCGGTGTACGCTTTGATTACGTAAACAGCGTATTCTTCAAGCTGACCGCGCCTGCCGTTGACGGCATAACAGTTATTGTTAACGGTGAGGAGTGCGCAGTAGAGGAGTACGGCAACAGCTACATTGTATACAGCGCTCCCATCAACGCAACTGAGTTTGACAGCGAGATCGTTGCGGTACTCAAGGCGGGCGATACTGTTGTTCAGACCGTTACTTACAGTGTTGCATCCTTTGTATATGAGCTGCAGAACGCTGAAAACAGCGAGGCGGCAGAACTTGCAAAAGCGCTTTACAATTACGGACTTTCCGCAATTGCTTATGCAGGAAACTGATAGGAGGTAGTAAAATGAAAATGAATAACAATAACAAAAAAGCAGAATACCTCCGTCCCGAAGTGGAAATCGTGGTCTTTCAGACCGCAGAGGTATTGACCGGAAACGGACTCAGTGCCTTTAACGTAGAAAGCTCGTTTAATAACTGGCTGCTTGGATGATCTTACTCAAAAAGAGCAAGGGGCGGTCATCCGCCCCTTGCTCTTTTTGCAATGATAAGGAAGAAAATACTATGAAACGCTTTTTTTGTATGTTTTTTGCTTTGATTCTCTGTTTAAGTGCACTTTGCGCTTGCGGGGGCAGTGGTGCGATAGATACTACCGATCCCGCAACCGAGCCTCCCGCGACCGAGCCTCCGGCGACGGAACCTCCCGCAACCGAGCCTCC
>JAZQFL010000142.1:0-5090 GCA_045539485.1 Eubacteriales bacterium | reverse complement strand
CCGCTTGGCCTCCGACTTCATTATGCTGTTTGAGTATCCCGTAAACAAATTTGAAGACTGGTTCCCTTCTTACACCGAAAGAATATCCTCACATTACAGCGCGATCCCGATGATCGCGCATTTCGACCGATACGGTTGGATGGACGCAAAAAAAGCAAAGCTTTTCAACACCGATAAGAAAACGACCTATTTCCAGATGAATTGCGAAGGTCTTAAGGACAAGAAGATGCTTAAGCTTCTCTGCGATCTGTATGAAAGCGGAGTGCGTTCGGTTTTCGGCACGGATTGCCACAATCTCTCCTCACGCAAGCCCGATTTCGACGAGCTTAATTTACTTCTCAAAAAAGGCAAAATAAAGCTCGGCCCTCTCGGAATCCACTCCGTTCCCACAGACTATATCGCAAACGCACTCGCCCACAGCGAGGAAGTCATTTTCTCGGGGCATTCATTTAACGGACTTATATAAAAAATCTGCATCCGATTCGGATGCAGATTTTTTATTATTTGGAAGTTGAGAGATAGCTGATAATAACATCTGAGCTGATCTTCGCTGCTTTGTTGCAAAACTCTGTAAAATCACCCGATGCATCGCCGTCCGCTCCGTCGCTCATCGTGCGAAGCGCGGCGAACGGAACACCGTTTATGAAGCACACGTGTGCAATGGCTCCGCCCTCCATATCGGCGCAGGAAGCACCAAAGAGCGTTGAAATGCGGCGCTTTGTATCGGCGCTCGCAACGAACTGATCGCCCGTTGCAACTATTCCGCGCTTTGCCTTGCCTCCGCAAAGCTCAACGTAGGAAAACAGCTTGTCGGAAAGCTCTCTGTCAGTTTCAAAATAGACCTTGTTGATGCCGGATATAAGTCCCGCCTCGTCGCCCAATGGTGTTGTATCCATATCGTGCTGAACAAGCGCTGTACCGACAACGGTATCAAGCTTGTTTACTTCATTTGAAACAGCTCCCGCAACACCGGTGTTTATTATTCTGTCGGGGGTGTAGGTGATTATCATTGCCGTAGCACAGGCGGCGGCAAAGACCTTACCTACTCCGCAGGTGGCAAGCACAACGTCCTCGTTACCTATCCTTCCCTGCCAGAAGGTCATACCTCCGATAACTCGGGGCGTTTTATTTTGCATAACTCCGAGTATCAGCTCGGCTTCACAGCTCATTGCGGCTATTATTCCGGTCATATCATTCTCCGTAAGTAAAGGTCTTCTGCACCTTGTTTTCAAGCACGGCACGGTAGCGCGCGCACTCAACTTTTGCCGCATCAAGGGAAAGCTCGCGGTAATTACCGCACTCCTTGCGCGAAGCACCGAACATTTCTCCTGCCTCTTCCGTATTCTTAAGTGCCTCGATAAGAGCAATACGCACATTCTCGGGCTTTACGGAATCGCGCACAAGCAGATAAAAGCCCGTGCGGCAACCCATGGGTCCGAAGTACACGACCTCAGAGCCTATCTCGCCGTTGCGCATAAAGGTTGCAAGCATATGCTCGACGGAATGAATGGTAAGATCATCCATATAATCGCCCGCGTTCGGTGTGCGGGTGCGCAGATCGTAGGTAACTACGTCGCCATCAACGCGCGAGATATACATACCCGGAGTTATAATATCGTGGTCAGCGGCAAAGCTGGCTATTTTTCTTATCTCCATAATCAGCCGTTCTTTTTCGCGAGAAAGGCTTCCTTTGCCTTTGCGGCGATGTTTGCGGCGGAGATGCCGTAAGCCTCAAGAAGTGCGCCTGCGCTTCCGGACTTACCCCATACGTCCTCAACACCTACACGGCGCATGATAACGGGGCAGTTTTCGGAGAGAGCCTCTGCAACCGCGCTTCCGAGACCGCCGATGATATTGTGCTCCTCAGCGGTAACGACACAGCCGGTCTTCTTTGCGGATGCGCAAACAAGCTCGGTGTCGAGGGGCTTTATGGTATGGATGTTGATTATCTCGGCATCTATGCCGTCTGCCTTAAGAAGCTCCTTTGCCTCAAGTGCCATAGCAACGGTAAGACCGGATGCGATAACTGTAACGTCCTTACCCTCGGAGAGAAGACGTCCCTTACCGATCTCAAAGCTGTAGTTTGCTTCCTCTGCACTCATATCCGGAACAGCCGCACGGCCGAAACGGATGTAGCAGGGACCCTGCATCTCCACTGCGGCGCGGAGAGCGGCTCTTGCCTCGGTGTAGTCTGCGGGATTGATAACAGTCATACCGGGGATGGTGCGCATAAGCGCGATATCCTCGTTGCACTGGTGGGAAGCGCCGTCCTCACCTACGGAAACACCCGCGTGGGTAGCGGCGATCTTTACGTTAAGCTCGGTGTAACCGACACTGTTGCGTATCTGCTCGAACGCTCTGCCTGCGGCAAACATTGCAAAAGAAGATGCAACGGCAACCTTGCCCGTAGCGGCAAGACCTGCGGCAACACCCATCATATTAGCCTCTGCGATTCCACACTCTATAAAGCGCTCGGGATACTTGTGGCGGAAATATTCAACTCTCGTAGCATCTGCAAGGTCTGCGGTAAGAACCACCAGATCCTCACGAACCGCGCCAAGGGCGGTAAGCTCGTCGCCGAGAGCTTCTCTTGTTGCTTTCTTATCAGCCATTGTGCGCCTCCTTACTGAGCTCAGCCATAGCCTGCTCAAATTCCTCAGGTTTAGTCGCCTTGCCGTGCCAGCCTGCGTTGTTTTCCATAAAGGAAACACCCTTACCCTTAACGGAGCGGGAAAGGATAACGGAGGGGGCACCCTTTGCCTCGCGTGCGGCGGTAAACGCCTTTTCAACGGAGTCAAGGTCGTGCGCATCGCACTCAAATACGTTCCAGCCGAATGCGGCAAACTTTTTATCCATCGGTGCGATATCCATAACGTCGCAAACCTTACCGTCTATCTGGAGACCGTTCAGGTCAACAAGCGCGCAGAGGTTATCGAGCTTGTAGTGAGCGGCAAACATAGCTGCCTCCCAAACCTCGCCCTCCTGGCTCTCGCCGTCGCCCACTATTGCGTAAACGCGGTAGTCCCTGTTATCAAGCTTAGCGGAAAGCGCCATTCCGCATGCCGCGGAAATGCCCTGACCGAGAGAGCCAGTGGACATATCAACACCGGGGGTCTTGTGCATATTGGGGTGGCCCTGCAGGTGGCTGTCGGGCTTTCTGAGGGTCTTAAGATCCTCTGCGGGGAAAAATCCGCGCAAAGCAAGCGCAGAATAAAGCGCGGGGGCCGCGTGTCCCTTTGAAAGCACCAGTCTGTCTCTGTCCGCCCATGCGGGATCCTTCGGATCAATATTCATCTCTCCGCCGAAGTAGAGCCATGCAAGTACATCCGCTATGGAAAGAGATCCGCCGGGGTGGCCGCATCCTGCGGCATTGGTGGACTCCACGATTCCTATACGGATCTTGCGGGCAATCTCGGATAGCTCGTTTTTCTTATTGATTTCCATCCCTGAACCGTCCTTTTTTATTACCTTTCGGCATTCAATATTTTAACATCTTACAGTATACTATAAAAAAACACACAAGTAAAGCATAAAAACACTTTTTCTTTGTTTTTTGTCTTAAAAAATGTATTTTATGACTTTAATAATTCTTTTTGAGCATTGTTCAGCCTGATGTATTCAAAATCAAGAGTTTTTTTCAGGCTGTCACTTATATCCCCTAGCGGCAAGCGTACGTCGGAGAGGCAGATGCCTGCCTTTCCGCACAGATATTTTACGGGGCAGGGGCTTGTTTCCGCGAAAAGCGCGCGTATAAGGGGCATTGCGGCAAGATGTATTTTTCTGCAAACATCAGCATTTTCCTTTCCTCCTTCCGAGCAAAGCCTTACCCACAGCTCGGGGAAGATGTTGGACACAACACTGATAACACCGCGCGCTCCTACGGAAAGCGCAGGCAAGGTATCTCCGTCGTTTCCGCTAAAGACGTGCAGATCGCACTTAGGCGATGCCAGTATCTCCGATACCTTTGATACGTTTGATGCTTCCTTAATTGCCACTATATTGCCGTGCTCGGAAAGGCGGGCGATAAGGGAAACACTCATATCACTGCCCGTGCGTCCGGGTACGTTATAAAGGATAACGGGCGGCCCGAGGCTTGCGGCGGCATAAAAGGAACGAATTACTCCGTCCTCGGTGCCCTTGTTGTAATAGGGATTGACTATAAGAAAAGCATCCGCGCCCGCCTCTCGCGCAGACCACGACATGCGCAGCATCTTATCCGTGCACGGACCGCCCGTACCCGCAATAATGGGCACTCTGCCCGCAGATATCTCAGCGGCGCGGTGGATAAGCTTCTGCCTTTCCGATTCTGTCAAGGTAGGCGCCTCGCCCGTAGTACCGCACACAACAAGCGCGGAAACACCCGCGTCTATCTGCGCCTGAACCAAGCTCGAAAACGCATCGAGATCAAGCTCTCCGTTTTTAAAAGGCGTAACAAGTGCCGTTGCACAGCCCTCAAAGGGCAGTTTTTTTGTTGATTTAAGCATATTTTACTCCCGTACTTGAATATCCAAGCACTTTGTTATATAATGAAGATTGAGCGGACGATACCGCTTACTTCATTATATGAATATTTCGTCCGAGAGGAATTAAAATGATAGTAAACGAAAAGCCGAAGACCGATCTTTCCACCCATGATTTTTATTATGACCTGCCAAAGGAGCAGATAGCGCAGACCCCTGCAGAGCCGCGTGACTCCTCGCGCCTTATGGTAATGGATAAGGAAAGCGGAAAAACGGAGCACCGCATATTCCGCGATATAACCGAATATCTCCGCCCGGGTGATACGCTTGTCGTTAACGACAGCCGAGTTATCCCCGCAAGGCTTTACGGAGTTGCCGAGGATAAGCCCGACCGTGTGCTTGAATTTCTGCTTCTCCGCAACGTGGAAGGCGACACTTGGGAAAGCCTTGCACGTCCCGGAAAAAAGGCAAGAATAGGCCGCCGCTTCGTTTTCGGTGACGGACTGCTCAGGTGCACCGTAAAGGACATAAAAGAAGACGGCAACCGCGTGCTTGAATTTGAATACGACGATCCCGCAGGCTTTTACGCCGTCCTTGATAAGGTCGGCACAATGCCCCTTCCCCCTTACA
>JAZQFL010000141.1:0-3591 GCA_045539485.1 Eubacteriales bacterium | reverse complement strand
GACACCGTTATGCAGCTCGCAAGCATTCCCCCCAAGGAAGTGCTTCTCGGAAAGCTCCTCGGAAGTCTCAAGTCCCCTCTCTGCAAGCTTTGTGCAGTTCTCAATGCAAAGGTCGAAAAGGACGGCGGCGTTCCCGCCGAGGCTTAATGGCCGCATGATCGCTTAGAAAAGCGAAAAACAAAATTAACAATTACTAATGGAGGAATTTAAAAATGGCAAGCGAAAAGATCACTAACATTATTGAAGAGATCAAGTCCCTTACTCTTCTTGAGATCAACGATCTCGTTACCGCTCTCGAGGAGGAGTTCGGCGTATCCGCAGTTGTTGCAGCTGCAGGTCCTGCTGCCGGCGGCGCTGCTGCTCCCGCAGCTGAGGAGAAGACCGAGTTCGACGTAATCCTTAAGGAAGTTGGCGCTAAGAAGCTCGACGTTATTAAGGTTGCTCGTGAGATCACCGGTCTCGGCCTTAAGGATGCTAAGGACCTCGTTGAGTCCGCTCCCAAGGCTATCAAGGAAGGCGTTTCCAAGGAGACTGCTGACGAGATCAAGTCCAAGCTCGAGGCTGCCGGTGCAGTTGTTGAGATCAAGTAATTTGATCCGAAGTCAAAAAGAAATCAAGGAGTCGTTTATACGGCTCCTTTTTCTTTTGTTTGGAGGCATTTTTTCGCATCAAAGCATTGACAACAGACTTAAGTGGTGGTAAAATACTTTTAATTTCATATTAATAAATGCAACGAAGTGGAATAGTAAGCATTTTGAGCTTTGCAGAGAGGTGTTGGTCGGTGCAAAACACTAAGTAAGAATGCCGAAGGTCGCCATGGAGCAGCTGCCCGAAATTACGAGAGTAGAGGCAGACGGGAACTCCCGTTACAGAGTTGATGTGTGTCAGCACTTGAGGTGCGCCTTAGGGTGAAAAAGAGTGGTACCGCGGAAGATTTAACGCTTTCGTCTCTTTGTTTTTCAAAGAGAGAAGCGTTTTTTTGTTGGCACAGAAAGGAACACAAATGGAAAAACAAACAAAATTAATGACAGGCTCGCAGATTGTTATCGAAACGCTTATTGAACAGGGTGTTACCGATGTTTTCGGTTACCCGGGCGGACAGGTGCTCAATCTTTACGACGAGCTTTATAAAGCAAGCGGCCGCATACACCACGTGCTTACCGCGCACGAGCAGGGCGCCGCGCATGCAGCGGACGGTTACTCGCGCGCAACGGGCAAGGTGGGTGTTGTTATTGCCACCTCAGGCCCAGGTGCTACCAATCTAGTAACCGGAATCGCAACTGCAATGCTTGATTCCATTCCCATGGTAGCTATCACGGGCAATGTGCCCACATCCCTTATCGGCCGCGACAGCTTTCAGGAAATAAACATCACGGGTGTGACGATGCCGATAACCAAGCATAACTACTTTGTTACCGACGTTACGGAGCTTGCCGACACGATAAGAGAAGCGTTCCGTATCGCCATTTCGGGCAGACCCGGCCCTGTGCTTGTTGATATACCGAAAGATATCCAGCTCTCCGCGTGCGAGTTTGAGCTTGCAGATCCCGTAGACCCCTTCCCCGAAAATGAAGCTGACGATGCGGATATTGACCGCGCGGTAGAGCTTATAAATCAGGCAAAGCGCCCCTATATCTACATAGGCGGCGGTGCCGCAGGTCAGGGTATGGCAATGGGCATTATGGCACTTGCCGAAAAGCTTGATGCCTTTATCGGTTCATCCTTTATGGGTCTTTCCACCATTCCCTCGGATGCTCCCCGTTTTCTCGGTATGCAGGGTATGCACGGACATTATGCCTCCTCAATGGCTAACAAGGATGCCGACCTTATAATCGGCATCGGTGTACGCTTCAGCGACCGCGCAACGGGCAACACCGCAAAGTTTGCAAAGCGCGCGAAGATAATCCAGCTTGATACCGACCTTGCGGAGATAAACAAAAACGTAAAGGTCGACGTGGGACTTATCGGAAATCTGGTCTCCTCCTTTAAGCGCATATATGACCGTGTAAATAAGCTCGATAACCCCGCATGGCGTGAGGCAGTAGCGGGCTATAGGCAGAAGGAAGCGCAGATAGCCGCGGAGGCGGAGCGCCGCGCAAAGGCAAAAATGCCCCCGAAGAAGATCTTTGACATTATAAACGAATTAAAGGACGCAAATACCGTTATTGCCACCGACGTCGGTCAGCATCAGATGTGGACGGCTCAGTACGCAAAATTTGAACGTCCGCGCCGATTCGCTTCAAGCGGCGGCCTCGGCACTATGGGCTACGGTCTCGGCGCCGCGATAGGCGCGCAGATAGGAAGCGGAGAGAAAACCGTTCTTATCACGGGTGACGGAAGCTTCGGAATGAATCTCAACGAGCTTGCCACCGCAGTTTCCTACAACACTCCCGTTATCACCGTTATTATGAACAACGGCGTTCTCGGAATGGTTCGCCAGTGGCAGACGCTTTTCTTTGACAAGCGCTACTCAAACACCGTGCTTGAAAGAAAAACTGACTTTGTTAAGCTCGCGGATGCATTCGGCCTGCCTGCAGAGCGGGTAGAGACTCCCGAAGAGTTCCGCGCGGCATTTGAGCGTGCAATGAAGCACAAAGGTCCCTATCTTATCGATGCAATGATCGATAAGGACGAATTCGTCCTTCCCATGCTCCCGCCCGGAGGCTCCATTGACGATATAATCACCGACGTAAAGGAGGAAAAGTAATGAGAAGCGTTATCGCAGTTTACGTAGAAAACAAATACGGTGTGCTTGCACGTGTTTCCGGTCTTTTTATGAGACGCGGCTTTAACATCGACTCCCTTACGGTTGGAGAGACGGATGACCCCAAGTTCTCGCGCATTACCATTACCCTGAACGGTGACGAATACGTGCGCGACCAGCTCGTAAATCAATTAAAAAAGCTCCACAACATCAAGCAGGTAAAGGTACTTGAGCCCGGAACCTCGTTTGAACGCGAGCTTATGCTTATCAAGGTAAAAAACAACCCCGCCAACCGAAGCGAGATCATGGCGGCGGCTGAAATATACCGCGCTAAGGTAGTTGACTATACCACCGATGCTATGAGCGTCGAGGTAACGGGCGAGCCCTCAAAGATCAACGCATTTATCGAGGTAATGAAGCCCCTCGGAATCGTTGAGATGTGCCGTACCGGAGTGGTTGCTTTACAGCGCGGCGGCAACATAATGGAAAAATAAAATCATCTTATACACATTTTAAAAGGAGAAACAAAAAATGCAGAACATTTACTATCAGCAGGATTGCAATCTTGCAAAGCTTAACGGCAAGACCGTTGCCATCATCGGATACGGCTCTCAGGGTCACGCACACGCGCTCAACCTCCACGACAGCGGAGTAAACGTTATAGTAGGTCTTTACGAGGGCTCCAAGAGCTGGGCAAAGGCCGAAGCGCAGGGCCTTAAGGTTATGACCGCGGCTGACGCAGCAAAGAACGCGGACATCATTATGATCCTCATCAATGACGAAAAGCAGGCCAAACTGTACAAGGAAAGCATCGAACCCAATTTGACCGAGGGCAAGACCCTGGCTTTTGCCCATGGCTTCAACATCCACTTCGGCTGCATCAAGCC
>JAZQFL010000140.1:0-14481 GCA_045539485.1 Eubacteriales bacterium | reverse complement strand
CCTACTCTTCCCGCCAGTGTTTCGCGTACCTTCTTCATCATTCCGTATTGCTGTGATCCGGTCAGCCATATCAGTCCCTTTTCATCCGTTTCGTCGCAAATGATCTTAATTTGCTCGAAGAGCTCGGGAGCCTTTTGTACTTCGTCGATCAGTATAGGCGGCTTATAAGTTTGGAAGAATAGTACGGGGTCGCTTTTGGCAAGGTCTCTTGCCATCGCGTTGTCAAGGGATACATAGGTTCTGTCTGTGCCTTCCGCCAAGTGTTTCAGCATAGTTGTCTTACCTACATGCCTTGCACCCGTTACAAGAACAGCTTTGAAAAAAACGTTCATTTTCAAAAACTTTCGCTCTAACGCTCTGTGTATATATTCCATAACGCACCTCAAATTTATGAAAATCTAAAGTTTGCTTTATTTTATCCTAAATTTACCCCATTGTCAATGGCTTTATGCATCGAAAAAAAGAAAAGTTATGAAAATCTAAAGTTCACTTTAGATTTTCATAACTTTTTGCGGGCTCGTTGAGACCGATGGGATATCAATATCCAACCGCAAGGCCGAAGAGGAGAATTGCGGAGGTGAGAAGAAGGTTGAGAAGCTGGAATACCACGCTCCACTTGAACCACCTGCCGTAGCTGACGTCGGCAAGGCCGAGGCTGATAAGCAGTGCGGGGTTGGTTGGGTATATGACGTTTGAAAAGCCGTCGCCGAACGCGAATGCTACGATGCAGAGCTGGGGGGAGATGCCGAATATCTGCGCAAGCGGAACGATTATCGGGATAAGCATAAACGCCTTGGCGGAGCCCGAGGGGATGAAGAAGTTCATCACAAGCACGATGAGGTAGATAAACAGTATTACCGCGTATCGGGGCAGGGAATCGGCAAGGCTGACGGCACCGTGGAGCACGGTATCAAGCACGTGCGCTTCCTCAAGCGTAAACTTGATAGAGGATGCCATAAGTATCATAATAACGGCGGGAAAGATGCTTTTTACGCCCTCAAATGAGGTGCGCGCGAGCTCCCTTCCGCTCATTTTGCTGATGAGGCAGGATGAAATACCTGCGGCAAGGAAGGTTAGAGCAACGATTACCATGGTAAGATCGCGCAAAAAGGGAATAAAGGCGGAGGCAAGCACGCATGCGATACCTGCGCCGAGTACGGATGCAAAGCACACGAGTGCGGCATCCATTTTTTTGTCTTTTTTAAATTCTTCGGATTTCTTTTCGCAGCTTGCATTCTTTTCCGCGCGCTTTGCGTGGCGCACGAGGAAGGTTATGAGAAGCGCATAGATAAGTACAAAGGAAAGAAGGCGCAGCCATACGCCCGAGAACATCGGCAGCCCCGCAAGCTGCTGTGCCACACCGACGGTAAAGGGGTTGCACACGCCCGAGGCAAAGCCGCATCCGACGGCAAGCAGGCTCATTCCCATACCCGTAAGCGCATCCCAGCCGAGGTCTATTGCAAGCGCAACAACGATGGGCACAAGGGGCACGCATTCCTCAAAGGAGCCGACCATAGCACCGAGTGCCATAAAAAAGAACGTGATAACGGCAAGCAGACGGTATCTTACGGCACCGAAGCGGTTTGCAATGGAATCCAGCATATAGCGCATAAGACCGCATTTGTCAAGCGAGTTGAAAACACCGCCGATAACGAGCAAAAAGATTATAACGGCGATAAGCGCGCCGTTGCCCGATGCACCGAGCACAAGAAAGGGGGAAAGGAGCCATTTCCAAAACGGAATACCGCCCTCCGTCTCCGTAAATCCGCCTTCGGTGTCGATTATTATATTGCCGTTTGCGTCCTCTATCCTCGCAAATTCTCCGCCCGGAACGGTGTTTGCAAGCACGAATGCGGCAATCATCAGCGCAAATATTACGGCAATAGCCGTGATAAATGAGCGCACGCTGACGTTAAGTCCTTTGTTTTCCATTGTTCACCTCGGTGATGATGTTTTTATAAAAATCCACAGCGGGAGCAAGGGTGGAAATATTCACGTTTTCGTTAAGTCCGTGTATGCTATCCATCTGCTCGTCGTCGATAAGAAAGGGGGTAAAGCGCAGGCAGTTTTCGCTTACTCGGCTCATATATCTGCTGTCGCTTGCTGCCGTCATAACGTAGGGTGCGGTTATGTAATCGGGGAAGGTGGCACTGACGGCGCGCCTGATAAGCTCAAATGCCTCGCTGTGGTGGTCGGAGAGGGGAGTTTCCATACCGGGGTCGAGAATCTCGGTTTCTATATCATATTTCTTTGCAAGCTTAGCGATAGCTTCGATACTCGCTTTTCCGCCCTGATGGTGGGAAAAACGCATATTACCCATTACCCATGCTTCCTGCGGAAGCACGTTTATGCCCTCGGAGCCGCAAGCCATTGTAAATGCCACGGTTGTTTTCAGCATAGCGCCCGATACGTTTGAGATCATCGGCATTGCCGTTTTGAGTACGGGCTTAAAGAATTTTGGATGGGAAAGCACCCATTTAAGCGGCGGCTTCATAGTTTTGCCGAGCGCGCACAGCATATCGGAAACGGCGGGGGAAATTTCAGCCTTGAAGATGTGAGAGCGCTCTACCGCCGCCATAAATTTTCCTATGCGTACAAGGGGAGTGTTCTTGCCCGGTATCGCCGCGTGTCCGCCCGAGGAGCGCGCAACGAATTTAAGGTCGGCACAGCCCTTTTCTCCAACTCCTACAAGGGCAAACGTTCCCTTGGCACCGCCGATGGGCTCCCGCAGTATCATACCGCCTTCGTCAAGCACCATAAAAAAGCGTATGCCGCGCTCGGCAAGCTCTAAGGAAATGCGGTCAGCGCCCGCGCCGTCACACTCCTCGTTACGTGTGGAGAGAAAATAAATATCGCGCTCGGGGGCGTAGCCGTCTTTTATCAGCTCGTTTGCCGCGCGCATCATTGCCCAAAGGCCGCCTTTTGTGTCAAGCGTGCCTCTGCCCCACACCTTGTCCTCGGCAAGCTGACCTGAAAACGGAGGATAACGCCACTCGCCCGGCGCTTCAACAACGTCGTGGTGATTCATAAGCAGTATTGGGTCACCGTCTCCCTTGCCCTTCCAGCGCAGGAGCAGGCTTCCGTCAAAATCTTCAACCTCGCAAACCGAAAAAAGCTCGGGAAAAATCTCGCGGAGCAGTGCGTGAAGCTCGTAAAATTTCGTGAGATCCTTTTGCCCCAAAACCGAGACGGTCTCTATTCTTATAAGCCGCGCAAGCTCGGCGGCGTATTCCTTCGTGCGTTTGTCAAGCATTTTGCTTCCTCCAAGGTAACATACGCAGATTATACAGCAAGCGTAGCGTTTCGTCAACATAAAAAGCACCGAATGCGTCGTTTCGGTGCTTTTTTAGAGTTATTTTGCGATATTTTGGTTATAGAGCTTCATCCACTCGGTTGCGATAAGGGCGGAGCCGCCGACGTTGGGGTGAACTCCGTCGGGCGCGTAGTACTCTGCGCCGAGCTTTGATGCGGCTTCGTTAAACTTTTCCTGCAAGGGGAGGAAGAAGCATCCGTATTCTTTTGCAAGGCGCTTAGTTACCTTCGCGTATTCATATACTTCCTTAAAACGCTCGTATCGGTCGGGCATCTCATTGGTTGCGCAGGTTGCTGTTCCTTCAAGCACAAAGGGCTCGCAAAGGATAAAGCGCATATCGGGGAATCTTTTCCGTGTGTCCTCGATGATCATGCGGTAGACCTTTTCGTATCTTTCGACGTCAACACCGTTACCGTGGGATATTTCGTGCCAGATGTCGTTGATGCCTATAAGTATGCTTATAAGGTCGGGCTCGCGGTTCCATACGTGAGCCTTGATGCGCGCATAGAGGTCAACGATGCGGTTGCCGCTTATGCCCATATTGTAAATAACGTGCTTGTCGGGCGCTTCTCCGAGCAGGCGGTCGCCGATCACGCGGACGTATCCGTAGCCGAGCGCGGACTGCATCTGAAGATTATCGCGGTTTCTGCCCGCATCGGTTATGCTGTCGCCGAAAAATATTATCTTCATATTTCCTCCGAAATAAGCTTGTTGTATTTTAAAAGCCAGCGGTTGCTTATAAGCCGTATAAAGAACAGCGAGCCGCGGAATATCCAATCGCAGAACATCGCTACCCACACTCCGTACACGCCGAGCCCGAAATAAAGGGCAAACACATAGCTTCCGATAACGCGGAAGAGCCACATTGAGGCAATGGACGTTACCATGGGGAACATTACGTCGCTTGCGGCGCGGAAGCAATTGGGAAGTGTAAACGCAAGCGGCCATACCAGTGCCGTTGCCGCATTATGTATAAGAACCAGGCGCAGGGCGGTCTGCGTTGCTTCCTCGGAAAGCTCGAACAGCCCGATAACGGGGGATGCAAATACGGTAAGCAGGATCGACGTAAGTATCATTATCTTGTACGCGGTAAGAAGAAGCTTTTTGGCATAGTATTTTGCCTGCTCAGTCTCACCCGCGCCCGTGCATCTGCCGATAACGGTGATAAGCGTAAGTCCCACCGCACCGCCTGCCGCGTATTCAAACGAGGCAAGTGTGTTTGCAACGGAATTTGCGGCGATGATCGCGGTGGGAAAACTTGACACAAGGCTTTGCGTTATCAGCTTGCCTATCTGGAACATACCGTTTTCCATTCCGCCGGGGATGCCGATGCGCAAGATCCTGCGTATTATCGGGAAGGACGGACGGAATCTGAAGATATTATCGACGTAGATCGCGTTCTTCCTGCTGTGGGAAAGCACAAGCATAACTGCGGCACCGAAAATACGCGCCGCAAGCGTTGATATTGCCGCACCCGCGACCTCCATATCGAATACGTAGATAAGAAGAGCGTTGCCGCCCACATTCAGGAGGTTCATGGAAAGGGAAACGTACAGCGATATCTTCGAATTGCCCATTGCGCGGAAAAGCGCCGCACCGCCGTTATAAAGTCCGAGAAAGGGGTATGATATTGCAGTGATGATGAAGTACGTTTGTGCATATGCCATAACGTCATCAGCCACTTTTCCGAATACAAAGCGGAGTATTTCGTCCGAGAACAGAAGCGCTACCGCCATCAACGTTCCTGAAACGGCAAATACGGCATAGTAAAGCTGCTTTGCCGAACTTTTCGCGCCTTCCTTATCCTTATGCCCCAAAAACTGCGAGCAAACGACAGCGCCGCCCGTTGCAAGGGCGGAGAATACGTTTATAAGCAGTATGCTTATGGAGTCTACAAGAGAAACTCCCGATACCGCCGCCTCGCCGACGCTTGAGACCATCATGGAGTCGAACATTCCGAGCGCCACGGCAAGTATCTGCTCAACAAGCAGGGGGAAAAGTATTTTTCTTATGTCTTTGCGTGAAAAAAGCATATTCGTTTCGGTTTTCATAATATGTACCATAGAGACTTTGACAGTTAAAATGATTATACTCCGATATGCTTGTTCCGTCAACACTTCGGGTTATTTTCCGCTGTTTATTTTCACATCCTTGCCAAAGAGCAGGGTTCCGTTCGAGGCACTGTCGGCAATTTCCTCGGTCTGCTTTGCACTGCCCTTGATTACCGCCTGCCAGGTACCGCCCAGCACGGTCAGCGTGTATTCCTTATCGGATACCATCGCATCGTCTCCCGCGTTGAAGCTTTCATATACCTTTGCGGTGTCATCTCCCGTATACTTCCACTTACCGCCCACAAGGTAGGGGTAATCGTTTTCGCCGAACGGGCGATTAAAGCAGCTTACGCCCATTCCCATTACCATATCATTGAAGTTGCACTCAATGACGGACATTCCGTTGGCGGTCTCGGGGGCGAGGATGATATTATCGAGATACAGGGGGCAGTTTATCTTTATAAACTTGTATGTAAGGATTATGTTATTATGCTCTGCGGTTATCATAATGGGGGACGTGCGCTTGGGTGTTTCAAGCAAGGCACCCGCATCGTAGCTTTGCAGAAGCACGATAGTACCGCCGCGCAGAACCTTTTCAAGCGCTTTTTCTAAGGTCTTTACGGGCTTTTCCTTCGTGCCGGGATTAGTGTCAAGTCCGTCTGTCTGAGCAACGTAAACCGTGGGAAGGTCCTTAAGCTTTTCAAATTTACCTGTAAGAAGAGTGTTTCTTTCAAGCTTTGAGCCCTCAAACATAGGCTGTGCTACCGCCGTGGGAACGGTGGGATTTTCCTTTGTGCCCGCAAGGAGCTTTCCGTCCTCGGTGAACCACGCAAGGTCAAGGCATGCGCTTCTGGGGGAAACGAGGCTCGCACCGCTGAGTCCCGCCGAGGATCTGCCCGTTCTGTGCGCGTGGTAAACGATGAGAAGATCCTTGCCGTTAGGCGCTTCCACAAAGCAGTGGTGGCCCGTGCCGTAGAGGTGCGGGTTTTTGTTATCCTTGTAATCAAGGTCGTCGCACATAAGGGTGATGTTGTTCTTATCGCGCTTAAAGGTGCCGAGCGGCTTGTCGCTTGTTGCGTAGTGAACGGAGTACTTGGTGTTCTGGTATCTGTTGGAGGAGAAGGTCATATAGTAGGTGCCGTTATTCTTTATCATAAACGGACCCTCAACGCAGTCACCGCCGCTTAATGCAAGCTTTTCTATTTCCGCGTCCCACTGTACAAGCAGGGTAATGGTCTTGAGGTCTATCTTCAGCTCCTCCATATCGAACACACAGCCCCAGATATTGTTGCCCGATTCGACCTTTGTGCCGTTAAATTCCGCCTTGCGCTGAGTAACGAAGTAGAGATATACCGTACCGTCGTCATCCACAAAGAAGTTACCGTCGATTACATTCGCGGAATTGATAAGATAACGCTTTGCGTTGTTGGTAAAGGGGCCCGTGGGGCTGTCCGATACCGCAACGCCGATGCGGTGCTGTGCGGTGTAAACGAGATAGTATTTTCCGTCATATTTCATTACCTCGGGCGCCCAGAAGGAGTAAGCGGTAAATGCGGAATTGGGGTCGGTATACACGTCGTCCTTTAACAGGCAGTAGCCGTGCGCTGTCCATTCAACTAGGTTTTTTGAGGAATATACGCGGTATCCGTATTCGTCTGCGCTTGTGGCGTAAAGATAATAGGTTCCGTCATCATCCTTGAAAACAAAGGGGTCGGCTCCCGGTGCAACGGGGTTTGTAAACATCTGCTCGCCCGTATATTCCGGTACTTCTACAAAGCTTGCTCCGGGTACGGGGGCTTCGGTAACGGGGGCGGTCGTTTCGTTTGAATTGTTGTTTTTCATAGCTGTACTCCCAAAAATAATAAAGCATATCAGTGCGGCAAATATTACTGCCGCGGCAATGATAATATATATTTTTTTCACGTTTTACTCCTCTGTTTCAAAATAAAGCACGGAGTTCGGCTCAAGTGTAACGGCGGGCTGTGCGGGATATTCTCCCAAATATTGTGCATCGTGGTCCTTATCAAGCAGGTAAAGCCTTGCGAGCGAGCCGATATCAAGCGTTATTTGCTTCTTTTCGGCGGCTTCATCAAAGGTGTAATAGGTTATGATACCCGCGCATTTTTCGTCCTTTGCCGCAAGCACGTAGATATCGCCATCGTCGCTTTCGGCTTTTACGCGGTGTCTCTCGCCGTATACCTTATTAAACAGAGTAAATGCGTAGAAGGTCTTGTATCTTTCATAGGTAAAAGCCTTGAAAAGACCGCAGAATCCGCAGGGGCGGGCATCGTAATACATCATTTTGTCTATCGGAAGATCCTCGGCGGTGCAAAGTGCGGCGCTTGCCATTGCCGCCCCCTTCATATTCATTATGTTCAGGCGCGTCTCGGACATGCCGTCCTTCCAATTTATGAGGTAGTTCCATTCGTCGAGTATGCTTTCTGCATCGGGATAACCGTAGGTGTCAAGCAGGCGGCGCACTTCCCTTGAGCGCCTTCTGAAATCGTCAAGCACGCGCGAATACGTGTGCCACGAAAGGAAGTCTATCGGTACCTCACGGCACTTCATATCTTGAAGAAAACGCTCGATCTCCCCGTTATCCACAGACCATTCCGCAAATGCGGGACCGCCTATCTTCAGATCGGGGAAGCGGGATTTCAGATGCTTTGCGCTTATCTCGAAAAAATCCTTGAACTGCTCCATGTCCCCCGTCCAGCAGGCGGGTACGTTATCGGGCTCGTTCCAGATCTCCCAGTATTCGATACCGTAGTTAAAGCCCTCATTCCAGCCTTCGTTGTAGTGCCTTATAATATGCTCGCATATCCGTGCCCATTTTTTGAAGTCTTTCGGCGGGTGAACGTTGTACTTTTTTTGATGCAGCTCAATGCGCTGGCCGAGGCGGTAGAATATTTTTGCACCCACATCCAGCGTTCTTTTTACGTAGAAGTCCGTGCAGAAAAAGTCATATGCATCAGGGTCATCGGGGTCACGGTCAAAATCGGGGAATATACCGCTTATGTCAACGGTGTGCTCACCGCCGTAATTTGCAAAAAACGACGAATCGTGCAGTCTTGCGTACGGAATGCCCATTTCCTTGAATTCGGCAACCGTTCCTCCGCTTCCGTCGTGGTTTGCAACGGGTCCGTTTACGGTGCCGTGCAGGGGCTTTATCCCGCCTATGTATGTATTCGTGTCTATTTTTACGTGTGCCATATCTTCGCCTCGCTTTCAACTTGATTGTAGCATATTTACTTTTGCGGGACAATGTGATATACTGTTTTAAAACTAATATATTCTGCTTTTTTGGTGGCTGTAATGGAACTGAAATGTATCGGATATAACCGCGGACATAACGAAAATTTCGCCCTCTCGCGTCCGCCGAGGCTAATTGAATACGTTATGCTTGTTTTGCGCTCGCGCACCTTCTTCGTTTTCGGAGAGGAGAAGATAATTGCCGAAAAGGGTGGAGTTATGATATTTGATAAAACAACACCGCACAACTTCGGCGCTTACGGCGAGGCATTTTTGCACGATTGGGTCACGTTTGACCTTACGCAAAGCGAAAGGGAAGAGCTTCTTTTGCGCGGTGTGCGCTTTGATACGGTGCTTTATCCCGATAACTCCTATGCTCTTTCCGAGCTTATAAGGACCTTGCAGTACGAAAAGTATTCCGCGCACAAAAGCTCGGGTGATATTACGCCGCTTTATCTGAAGATACTGCTCCTGCGCCTCTCGGACGGTATAGCAAGAACAGAGGCGCCCAAAAAGCGGTACGTTGATAAATTGGAGGCTCTGCGCTCGGATATATACTCAAATCCGCTGAAAAAGCGCAAGGTCGATGAGCTTGCGGCATCCATCAACGTCAGCCCTTCTTATTTTCAGCATATTTACAAGGAGCATTTCGGCATAAGCCCGATAGCCGACCTTGTGAAAAGCCGAATGGAATATGCGGAATATCTTTTGGGTTATACCGATTATTCGGTAAAAATGATATCGGACGAACTCGGATATCCGAGCGATATACAGTTCATTCAGCAGTTCAAACGCTTTTCGGGACAGGCGCCGGGACAATATAGGAACGGTTTAAGATAAAAACAACGGAAGACCGAGCGGTCTTCCGTTGTTTTTTAGAATTACTGAATTGCCTCCCACTGCGCGTAAAGGGTTATGCTTGTGGAATCTTCAGGATGCGTATATTCTCCCTTGTCCGGAATGAGGGTGTCTGTATTCGGATCGAATTCCGGTGTCTTAGCCCAGCCGATAAAGCGGTAACCGTCGCGGGTGAATCGGTTGGGGGCAAGTGAGTTAAAGTTAGAGCCGCTGCCGTCGATGTCCTGAGTGTCCATCGTACCAATGCCGCCGTTGCCCACAAAGGTAACGGTGCATCTGTAGGTTTCGTACGTCCAGTTGGGGAAGAGGTGTACTTCTCCTGCGGGAACTTCACCGTTTCCTTCGGTAACGCTGATTTGGTCGTAGTCGTGGAATCCGTCGATAAGCACAAGCTCGGTGCTTATCATACTGCCCTGACCGCCGGGTACCGCGTAATAACCGTACTTCCAACCCGATACGAACTGTCCCTCGGCGGTAAAGCCGTGATCGGTGGGAATCGGTACCGTGTCACCGTATGCGTGGGTCTGTTTGATAGCGCTGTCGCTGTCTGCCGTGTCGTTATGGAATATAACGGTTACGGTAATGGGCGTCCACTTTGCCGTAAGCGTCAAATTGCCTGCGGGCATTGTTTCGTCGCCGTCATAGAGGGTACCCTCGCTGTCATACCAGCCGTCAAAGGTATAGCCGGGATGATCCTTGCCGAGGAACTCGGTGATCGCCGCATTCTCAAAATACTGCGCAAGGGACTCCTCGTAACCGACGAGTGCGGTAACGTTATCCGTATCGTAGGTCAGGATCTCTACGCCGTCAAAATACTTCATGCTGTCGCCGCCGAGGTCAAGCACAAGGTCATAGGGACCTGCAAGCGATGTCCAGTTGCCGTACTCTGCCGCATAGAAGCTTTCGTTGCTTGCGGGCATAGTGCCGAATTCATTCCAACCGTCAAATCTGTAAGTATCGCGTGTAGGCTCCGCAACGGATGCGGGCAATGCGATCTCCTCTCCGTATTTGAAGGTTGCGGATCCAAGCTCGGTAACTCCGTCGTAATCTATCCAGGTTGCGGTGTAGCTGTTTCTTGAGTAGTACAGCTTAAGAACAACGGTTTCGCTTGTGCTTGTGATATGACCGCTTGCAACCGTGCCCTCTATATCCGTGTCACAGGTAAAGCCGACAAACTCTGCGGGAGCTGCAGTTACGTCCTCGTCGATATAGCCCTTGGGAGTGTCGGTCTGCTGGAGCACGTAGGAGCCGTCAAGCTGCTCAAGATAATGCTCTGCATTGTAGGTGATCGGAGCCTTTTCCCATTTTGCAACTAAGGTTATGTCGCTGCCGGAGGTAAGTATTTCGCCGCTTATCCACGCGGGGTCGATAAGGCTCTCGGTCTCGTCGCCCTGTACGTACCAGCCGACAAAGTTGTATGCATTCTTTGTAATGCTGTAGCTGCTTTTAAAGAGCGCAAACTCAACACCGTAGCGGTAGAAGCCTGTGTTATTACCGCGGAGTATTCCGCCGTTAAGCACCAGTTTTACTTCGTATTCGGTTCTGGGGTAGTAGTAGTTTACTACCGCGCTTCCGTCTGCAAGAACAGTTATCTCTCTTGCTGTGGGGGAATCGTAGCCCGTTTTGTCCTTGGTTTCGGGAGTTACCTTGCTTTCGGTGGTGCCGTAAAGGGTCTCGGTAACAGGTGCTTCGTACTCTCCCTTGGTCTCCGTCTCGTAATAGTGGTTTACGGTGTACGCTGTATCGTCTGCTGCTGCATAATCGGGAAGGAAGTACTCGCCGCGGGTGGCGGTGTACGGATCGCCTGCCTTGTAGAGAAGCTCTTCCTCGCCGACGTATGAGGATCTCCAGCCTATGAATACGTAACCGTCCTTTTCGGGTCCCTCGGGGAAGGTGAAGTCGGTGCCCGCACGGAAGTAATGGACCTTGTGATTAAAGAAGATCTGATAAAAATCGTAGTTGCAGTAAACGTTAATTACCAAACCGTGGTGGTAACTGAGCGTGTCAATATGCCCGTAGGTGTATTCCCAGTCGGAGAGTCCGTCGTAATGTGCGGTATACTTGTCAATACGGCCTGCTTCGAAGGTGCTGTCCTCGGTATACATTATGCTTGTCGTTATCTTTGTACCGATGGGGAGCTTGCGTTGCTCGGTATATTCGTGGGAGTCGGGGTATTCCTTTGTTAGGGGGTCGTAAACGTAATAGTTAAAGGTTACGTCAACGTCCTTGTATTCCCAGACAGCATAATAGTTTACAATGTTCTTGGAGTATGCCGCTACGGTCTCGGGGAGAGCGGTAAGCTCTACGGGGCCGTCGGGGCTTGTAGACCAGCCCTTGAAGGTATAATACATGCTTTCTATCTCGGAGTAGCCGTGATCGGGTATTGCCTCTCCGTACTTGAGGGTGTGGTAATATACCTCTTGTATATCGTTTTCTGCCTCAAGAACGGGGTTGTTCACATGGATACCCACGGTGTAGGATTCGCGGTTGTAATAAAGGTCAATAACCGTGGAGCCGTCGTTTTTGATGTAATAGTATACCGGAACTTTGTACGGCTTGCCATCTATTTCTATAGGAACCCATGTGTCAACGGGATATTTACCGAGGTCAAACTTTATTCCGTCCTCATATATGATGGGAAAGTTGCTTATTGAGCTGTTGGTCCTGCCACGCAGCGTTTCTTCCTTAAAAACTTCGTACTTGCCCGGTTGGCCGATCACCTCGAGGTGGTGGCGCACGGTGTAGGGGGTATCGTCACGGGCTGTGTAGATGGGGTCAAGACCGATGTTTGCCTCGGGCATAATGTAGCCCTCAAGGTAGTTGACATCCGGCAGCATCTTGCCGTGGATATCAGGCAAGGAGGGACAGTCTATCTGCCAGCCGTGGAAGTCGAAGCCCGCAAGAGGATAATCGTAATCGGGAAGCGAGGGCAGTGCGGTTCCCGAAAGCACCAGCTGAGTCTTTGAGTTGTCTACCACAGGCGTAGGCGCCCAGTTGTTTTTGGATGAATACGAAACTGCGCCCGTGTAATACTGTACGGCAAACTTGGGGTCTGTCTTTACCCAATTGACGGTGATGGTCTTGGTAACGGGGCCAAGCAGGGGGTTGCCGTGCTTGTAAACAAAGTCAAAGGTTGCGGTAAGGTTCATATCGGTAAGCTCCGCATTTACCTCAAACTTGCCCGTGCTCGGATTGTAGGTTATCTTATCCGTATCGCCGGAGGAAAGACGCGAGTAGGCGGACGGTGCGGGTAAGTAGTCCATTATAGATACCCGCTTCGTTCTGCGCTCGCCTGTGAGGATGTTGAATTCAAGCACGTCAAAGTATCGGTCGGATATCGTAAAGGTATCTCCGCTATAGGTGGTGACGGTGCTTTCCCTCACCTCCGGTTCCACGGTGTACCATTCCGTGCCTGCGCCGAATATCTTCCAGCTTTCGTCAACCAGATGCACCTCAACGGAGATCAGGTCAAGGAACACGCCCGCAAAGAAGTCAAGCGCCATATAAATGCCTATTTCTACGTATATTGCGCCTCCCGATTTGATATTCGCCGGTGCGTTTCCTATCTTATCGTAATGGTAGTAATAGAAGCCGTATAGCTCAAGATACGGTCCCACCTCCACGTGCACGCCGATGTTATCCAGCTTAACGCTGATAAGACCTACAGTGAAGGTAAGTCCGACACCCGCACGTACACCGAGATTACCGAACAGGAAAAAGTTGAAGTTGGTGTACGGGGTCTGCTTATCTACAACGTTGTAGCTCTTTTTGCCCTTGAACAGCTCAAAGTGGAAGGAATACTGCTTAACGTTCAGATTCTCAAAGGAGATACCCATGGTAACGTTCAGCTTTGCCGCAAAGATGAGCTCAATGTCGATAACATAGTTAACGATGTGTGTTTTGGGGTCGAAGTATCCCTTTTGGTGGAATATGGGAAGTGCAAGTATATCAAAGTAATCTATCTCGCGCTGCAGCATATCCGCATACTTGTCAACAAGCTCGCTTTCTCCGCCCACGTCACCGAAGAAGGAGAGATCGCCGTTCTTTAAATACTCGTTCAGCTTGGTGGCAATGCCGGAAGCGGAACTGAACAGCTTAGTGCCGTCCTCTTTTTCCACAAGCTCCGTCCAGAGATAAGTCTTCTTATAGTATTTTTCGGTGGATGCGGTGGTAATGGCGCCGACGCCCGTGTAGGTACCGAACTCAAAGCTTGCGTCTGCTACAATTTCCTTCAGCACGGGAATGAAGAGATACCATTTCCATTTTGCATCCGCAGAGAACTTGGCGTTAAAGGCTACCTCCTGCTCGAAGGTAACGTAAAGGTCAAAGGTAAGGCTTTCTACAACGTGCCAGCCGTTTTCCACTACCTCAAGTCCTACGGGAATGGTAACTCCAAAGGAAACGCGCAGACCGGTTGCTTTATTTATCTGAGTGATCTTCTGCAGATTTTTGGTGATCTGAGCGCTGACGTTTGGACGGCCTATCTCGATCTGATACATCAGGTTTCCGCCGTCAACTTCAATGCCGAGACGTGAGACCTGTTCGCTTGTAAGGGTGTAGGTGGTACCCACGACGGCGTCTTCGATTCCGAATTTTTCGGCAAGATAGAAGGATGCCGCCTCTTCAGCAAAGCCGCTTTCAACAGCCTGCGAGATAAGCTTGTTTTCAAGATCCTTTATTTCCGATTCGGGAATGTTTACATCAATTGCGTTAACGGTGTAAGTGTCTATGGCGGATTCCAGCTCCTCAACGGTA
This sequence comes from Eubacteriales bacterium, assembly GCA_045539485.1. GTDB lineage: Bacteria > Bacillota > Clostridia > Oscillospirales > CAG-272 > RUG12395. The sequence goes on along the minus strand of JAZQFL010000140.1, from coordinate 252 downwards.
ACTGACTCGATAGTAAGTGTAATGGTATCTGTACCCTTTACTACGGAAACTATCCTTGCGTAGTTTACGTTGCTGCCCTCGGAGAGTACACCGTCATAAAGTGCAACAAAATCGTCAACTCCGACTACCGTATCGGCATTAAGCACCTCTTGGTCCTCAAACAAAGAGAAGTCAAGCTGTGTATTTTCAACTACTATAATGTTGTTGGTGCGGTCGCCGTCCAGATCTGCTCCGTACGGAATGGGAAATACC
>JAZQFL010000139.1:0-18600 GCA_045539485.1 Eubacteriales bacterium | reverse complement strand
GCGTTTAATTCGGCTTGAAGCTTTGCTGCTAGTTTTAGGTTGTTTTCCCAATTGGGATGGTACGTGCCAAGCTCATTTGATCCCGCAACTGTCATTATCTGAGCTGCCACTTCGCCGTTAGCTATTGTAACAGGCCTTGTTTTTGTTTTGTCATCCAGCAGAACCGAATCTCTATGTATGTCAAAAACATACTGTATTGACGGGTAACGATCAAGATATGCTCGTATTGTTTCTGCAGAACGGCTGTATGCCCCGAGATAGCTTTCCGCATCGTGCATAACGTCGCATTGTATCGCGTTTACGCCGTTTTGATTCAACACTTTAGTTATTACGCTTCCGATGTGTATTACATTCTTGGTTACGTCATAGCTTCTCGGTACATTGTAATTATCCGAATATCCCAGCACGCCTTCCTCTGAGTAAGCTTCGGTGCCGTGAGTGTGGATTATGAGTACGGCAGGCTCGGTGTTGTCAATTAGTCCCTCGGTAATCTTATCGGATTTTGCGTAAGCGTTTATGTCCACGTTTAGCGAGGTGTCGTTGTACAGACGGAGTTCGCCGTCAGCTTCGCTTGAAAGATCATAAGGGATTATCGGGTAAAGACCCTCCGGAACTGCGGAATAGTCGAATTCGTAAAGCTTCAGATAAGCTTCAAGCGTGGGATTATAGTCGCTCTCCGGGTCCTCTTTTGGAGGATCGCTATCTGCAGGCTCTGCCGCAGTCGGTATCCACTCGGAATTTGGTTTATCCGAAGGCGGGGAAGGCATATCAGCAGGTGTTTCGGACACAAGTCCGCCGTATACATTGTTTATTACAAATTTTTGAAGTGCTGCATGTATTCCTTCTTGGGTTGTGCAATAGAACACGCAGCAAACTACCAGGTTCAGAGCACATATCAGTGAAAGAACCCTAATGATTGAGTATTTGTTATGCTTATTTTTAATTTTGCTGCTTTTTAAAAAGTAATTCAAACTGTAATACGGAGTTCGGTCGTATACAGGCGATACAGCAATAATTTCCTTGTTCATGTTTTTTCCGTCCTTTTCGTTTTTGATACAGTATATTGCTTGAACTGCGGAAATATTCTAAAAAACAGCCGTAGTTGATAAACATGCATTTATTGCCCTTGAAATAACCGAAGCCCCTATCTCTGTCACAGCGTTGCAATCTTTGGGTGTAACGGAGAGTTGCGAAATTATATCACTGTCCATTTCTGCTTTGCCGGCGGAATCAATTAAGGTAGACACGCTTATGACGGTCGGAATTCCGATCGATATTACCGGAATTCCCATTGTTGAAAAGTTAATTCCGCGGCCACGCTTTGCCGTGCCGGCCCCGGGAGTGATACCGCAGTTCCCTATTTGAATAAATGAACCGAGCCGATCAGAAGCTTTTGCAGATAAACTGTCAACGGCTATGATCATGTCTGCGGAAATTTCTTTGGAGATCGCACGCACGTAATCGGATGTATCAATACCCGTTTGGCCGTAAACTCCGGGGACAATAACCGATATCTTAGGCAGAAATCCGTCATTGTCCGATCTGGTAATTATTCTTTCCGAGCATAGGGGACCCAGCATGTCGGGAGCCGCATTTCTGTTACCTATACCGACTGCAAGGACAGAAAATCCTTGCTTGCGGCAGGGAAGCGGTTTTATCAGCTGTGTAAGCTTTTCAGCACACAGAATTGAAGCTAACGCGGCCTTGTCCTCGTCAAATTCCCATATCGGACCGCAGTGTATACCGTAGTAAGCATCTCGGGGCAAAATTCCGTTTGGTTTAATAGGATCAAAGGTCGTTTTCGTAATTCTGATTCCCGATTCTGTAAAGGTGTTTTCCATTTTCCCTTGACGGTTGCATATTTCGTTCTCACATGCAATATCAGATTCATAAAAGTATTTATCCACTATAGCTTCTCCCCTCGGCCAATGTGTGAATTTTGCTCAAAAAACATTATCTAATATTGTGCAAACAACCAAAACTTATTCCAAACAAAAATAGGTCATTGATAATCACAAACTCTAATGTTATAATATCAAGTAGATTTATCGTGCCTACATCTGCGCACGGTTAATATTTACCGGCAAAACCGGATTATTTGTCCCAGGAGGAGAATCTTACTATGAAGAGAATCGTGTCTCTCTTACTCTGCGCACTTATGCTTTGTCCCATGCTCGCGGGTTGTACCAAGGAGCTTGTGGGTGACGGAGCGATCTTCGAAGCATATGTTGCTTCCGAAACTTTCTGCTTTGACCCCACATATGCTACCGTAGATGATAATTCCGCGCAGTACCTCTCCCTTATTTTCGAAGGTCTTACCAAGATAGACGAGAACGGCAAGCTCCGTTACGCACTTCTTGATGATTACAAGTACACTCAGGATAAGCTCCGTAATGAATACAAGCTTACCCTTTATATGAAGCAGACCAGATGGAGCGACGCTTCCGCGGTTACAGCTGATGACGTCCTCTTCTCTTGGAAGAGACTTCTTTCTCCCGACGTTTCCGCTTCTGCCGCATCTCTGCTTTATGATGTTAAGAATGCACGTGCCGCAAAGAATGCCGAGTGCTCCATTGACGATGTAGGACTTGCGTCTGTCGATACTTACACTCTTGAGGTAACCTTCGAGCACGAGATCGATGTTGATGCATTCCTTCGCACCTGTGCTTCCATACAGCTCGTTCCGCTCCGCGAGAACGTGGTTTCCCGTAACGAGCTCACTCTTGAGAACTGGGCTAAGCGTTACGCAACCCTTTCCGTTAACGGTCCCTTCTGCGTAAGAGGACTTGACTATGCTGCAAATACCATGTCCCTCCAGCGCAACAACTATTACTACCGTACTGAGGAGAACCCTCTTAACTTCAATGTTGAACCCTACAAGATAGTTATCAACTTTGTAAAGACTAACGGTGATGAGGCAAACGGCGAGGATCTTCAGGCTCAGCTTGACAGATTCAATAACGGCGAGACTCTCTTTATAGGCGACCTTCCCCTTGCAAGCCGTGCAGAGTACGCAAAGAAGGGCAATGTTATTGAAAGCCTTTCCACTATGTCTCTTATGATCAACTGCGCAGATGAGCTTCTTTCCGATAAGAACGTTCGTCAGGCTCTTTCTCTCGCAATCGACCGTAAGGCTCTTGCCGATACTGTTGTATTCGCAGACCCCGCTACCGGTCTTATCAACAATAAGGTTTACGATGCAACCGCAAAGACGAAGTTCCGTGCTGTAGGCGGCGATCTTATCTCCGTTTCTGCTGATGCTGCTGCAGCTAAGTCTAAGGTAAACGGCGGTGCCGTAACTCTTACATATAAGAATACCGAGGAGTTTGCAGCTGTTGCAAACTATCTCAAGACCGCTTGGGAGGCTATCGGTCTTACCGTAACTCTTGATCCCGTTATGAGCCAGTCTTATTCCAGAACCATTGATGAGCAGGATTTCACCTTCTACAATGATGTTCTTGACACTAAGGTCAAAGCAGGCGATTACCAGATCGCACTCGTAGATTTCTCCATGATCTCTACCGAGGCATTCGGTGTTCTCGCTCAGTTTGCTCACGGCTTCACCGGCAATGAGTGCGATATCGAAAACGATTGGGCTATTACCTCTCACATCTCCGGTTTTAATTCAGAGGCTTTTAATACCGCCATCGAGAATGCGTTCGCCGAGAAGGATCACGCAAAGAGAACCGCTCTTCTCCACGATTGCGAGAAGCTTCTTCTTGATGAAATGCCCATTATTCCTCTTCTTTTCAATAAGAACTTCTATATGTATAACTCTGAGCTTTCCGAAATTACCCACGATTATTTCGGAAACGTTCAGCTTGCTAAGGTTTACTACAAGAATTACGTAGCAGAGACGGAAGCAGAGTAATATGGCAGAAGAACTTATACTGACAGGCAAGAACGACATTAAGATCTTTATATTGTTTTTGCTCGATTCTATCGGATATGCGCTTTCGCGTTCAGATATTGAAGAAATATGCGTCAGTGACAATTTTGTCAGTTACTTCGATTTTGCCGAGTGCTTTGCCGAGCTTGTCGACAAAGATTACCTTATACAGACTAACGAAGGAGAGACCGAGTTGTACTCGGTCTCTCCTGTCGGTAGGGAAGTAGCTTCTCAGCTTCAGGATATGCTCGTTACTCCGATCAGAGAGCAGGCCTTTCGCTCGGCTTTGCGCATTCTATCTTTCAAAAAAAGAGAAGCCGAGATGTCGTGCACTGTAACCGAGCAAGATGGAAGGTATCTTGTGGAATGCTTTGTGAAAGAGAAGAAGGTTACTCTATTGAGTGCATCCATTCTCGTTGACAGCAAAGAGCGCGCAGAGAGAATGAAAAATAATTTCTATGAGCGCCCGGAAGCCATTTTTAAGGGGATGTCCGCACTTCTGGCTTGCGAAGTCAATTATCTGTTTTAGTACGATTAAGTTGCATAAAAATTTTTAAAAATTTGTATTGACTTTATTTATTTTCGTGCTATAATAAACGTGTTGCGTTTGTATTTTGGTTAATTATATTTATTTTTTGGGATTTTTAATTCTCGGAAACGGGGAAAAATGAGTACTAAATTACCTGATTCCGAACTTCAAAATTTGATCAGTGCAGCCGCTTGCGGGGATGATGCCGCTTTCGGCAAGCTCCTTGAGCGTTATGCTCCTATGATCACAGCCGAGGTTTCAGGTTTTCGAAACTGCGGTTTTGATGAAGATGATGTAAGGCAAGAAGCTTATATCGCCTTTTTTGGAGCTGTGAAGAGCTTTAACGCCTCTGACCGTGCAGTGAGCTTCGGTCTATATGCTAAGGTTTGTATTAAAAACAGGCTGATTTCTGCTGTTAGAAGACTATCAAAGGATAAGCCTGTCCTAGCTACTGATGAGATTCCCGAGGGTGTTGATACGGACTCTGATCCGTATTCTCTCGTTGTGGAAAAAGAAGATTTTGATATCTTCAGATACACCTTGAACAGATTACTGTCAGTCTATGAAAAGACTGTTTTGCATTACTATATCGCAGGTTTTTCTCCGTCCGAGATCGCATCTCGGATCGGTAAGGACGAACGTTCCGTTTCCAACGCGTTATTTCGCATTCGCGGCAAACTGAAATGTTTACTTCATGACAGATAATATAAAAAATCAATAAGTTTCATTTTGTTTACATGCCCGAATAGCTTAAATAGAGCGTTGAGATTCAAAGGTGTCGGTTTAAATCCGTCTTAGGGCGAAAAATATACCATATTTACGAGGTACAAAAAGCATGTTTCAGGACAAGACTTTAGTTTGCAAGGATTGCGGTCAGGAATTCGTTTTCACCGCAGGTGAGCAGGAGTTCTACGCTGAGAAGGGCTTCCAGAACGAGCCCCAGCGTTGCAAGGCTTGCCGCGACGCTCGCAAGAACGCCGGTAAGGGTCCCCGCGAGTTCTTCACCACCACTTGCGCACAGTGCGGCAAAGAGGCAAAGGTTCCTTTCCAGCCTTCTAACGATCGCCCTGTATTCTGCAGCGAGTGCTATGCCGCTAAAAAGGGCGAGAACGCATAAGTTGATTTGCAGATCTGAAAACACACGGTTCGCCGTGTGTTTTCTTTTTTCGATTTTTTATAATTTTTTTCGATTTGCTATGTACAAAATGAAATATATGTGTTATTATTATATCTGTATAATATTATTATGGATTGGTATGTCAATGTCTGATTTTAATAGAAAAAAAACTGTTTTTGAAGTCGATCAGGATCTTTCCGAAGCACGTATAGTTTACGGTCGCAATCCTGTTCGAGAGCTTCTTGAAAACGGCAAACCGGTTGACCGTATTATTGTTAAACGCGGTGAATATGACGGTAGTATTTCACTTATCGTTGCAAAGGCCAGAGAACGCGGAATTGCTGTTTCAGAAGCCGATATGCGAAAGCTTGACGCATATTCCGAGGGCGGACGACATCAAGGAGTTGTTGCGTTTCTGGCTCCGATGGAGTTTCTTTCCATAAAGGAGCTTATTGATATTACAAACGCAAAGGGAGAAACGCCGTTTTTTCTCATTCTTGACGGTATTGAGGATCCTCAGAATCTTGGAGCTATCTTGAGATCTGCAGAATGCGCAGGCGCTAACGGCATTATACTTCCAAAGCATCATTGTGCTCCGCTTTCCCCTTCGGCTTGTAAGGCTAGCGCCGGTGCAGTAGAGTATATTCCCATTGCCAAGGTGACCAATCTTAACCGTGCAATTGAAGAGTTGAAGGATGCGGGTCTTTGGATTTACGGTGCAGATGCTGACGGTGAGCATTATGCAAGTGTTGACCTTTCCGGTCCCGCTGCTTTTGTGTTAGGATCCGAAGGGCGCGGAATTTCACGCCTTGTGAGAGAAAACTGCGATAAAATTATCAGTATACCGCTTCACGGTAAAATCAATTCGCTTAACGTATCTGCAGCCGCCGCTGTTATTCTTTATGCGGCTGAAGCATCAAGAAATAAATAACGTAAGGAGATATAAACATGGACAAGAACGAAAACGGATCTACCGCACAGTTCTCTCCCGAGGAGCTGATCAGAAGACTTAAATCCCAGCTTAATATCAACACCGAGCAGGAAGCTGAAGAACCCAATGTAACCGATAAAGAATCTGACAGCACCGCAGCTCCCGTGAATGAGATCGTTGAATCCGCCGGCAAGGATAATGATGATGACGAAGTTGACGAAATCGTAGTTGAGAACGTCGATTCTCTTGAAGATATCTCCGATGAGGAAATTGATGCAGAAGTTGTAGATTTTACTGTCAAAAACGACGAGGATCTTTCTGCCGATGGTGGCTCAACTGTGGAATTTTCAATATCAAGTCTTTTTGATAATTCTGATTCTACGAACGATTCAGTGAAAGAGGTTGATATAGAGGTTGCTGAGAAGCAAGGTAGTTCTGATGATGACCTCGATTTTCTCAGCTTTTTGGCTGCAAGCGGTATTTCTGCGAAAAAGCAGAACGTAGAGGATGTTATCGAAGAAACAGAGTCCGACTTGGTTGATGATCTCTCAGACATCGCTGAGGAGCTTTCCGAAACTCCTGAACCTGTGACCAATGCTGAAGAAGCTGTTGAGTCTGTTGCTGAGGATCTTTGTGTTGAGGCTGAGGTTTTGGCAGAAACAGATTCCGCTGAAGACGAGGTTGACACCGTTTGCGAACCCGAAGTTATTCCGGAAGAGGTTAAAATTGATGAAAATGCAGAAATCATCGAAGCTGAAAATGATGATTCTGCGTCTTATGAGTCCCTTGACGATACTGTCGATGCGGAGATTGTCTCCGAATCTCACGAAGAAAATGCAGTTTCCGAGGTTGAGACTGCTGAGGATGATGAGCTTGATTACAGCTTTGATGACGAGACTGCCGTAAAGCAGGATTCAAGCGACGATGGTAAAGCAATTCCCGATTTCAATATGCTGATCGCTCTTGGTATTCCCGTTGCCGAGGTTGAAAAGATATACGGTGAGGAAGCTGCTGAGGAGTACACCCGTCTTACAGAGGGCACAAACGCGCTTGATGATCTTTCTGATGATGAAGAGGAGTACGAGTACACTTCTAGATCTCAAAACGAGGAGATCGAGGCTCACCACAAATCGGAGAAGAAGCTTTCTTTTGTAAAGCTCTGCGCCGCTGCTGTTCTTTTCATTATTGCGCTTCTTTATGAGAATCTTCCCGCGCTCGGTGCTGAATACAGCGGATGGATGGATCAATCTGCTTTCCCTGTTGTTCACATAATGGTTGATCTTCAGCTTGTTTTGTTTGCCGCTGTACTTGCTTGGGACGAGCTCGTATCCGGAATAAAGGCCCTGCTTCACCGCTCCGCTAATGTGGGAACCGTGCTTGCTGCCGCTGTTGTCATTAATGTGCTTTGTGACATTGTCCTTTGCTTTAGCCGTGTTGCTAAATACGAGGTCAAGCTTGCAGGCGCTTCCGTAATTTTTGCTGTATTGATGTGTCTTGGCATCTCCGCTCTTCGTCTCTTTGCTGAGACTAAGGCTTTTGCAGTAATTAGCAAAAAAGGAACAAGAGCTTGCGTACTCACTGAAAGTGTTGATGACGTGCGCGAGAGAAATGCATTCTTTGATAAGATTTCTAAGGACGAGGCTTCTTCCGCGAAAGTTCTTTCCTTTGGCAAGACTAAGTTTGTTTCCGGTTTCTTCCGTAACCAGAGCTCTGACAGAGCGACCGTTGTTGACAAGATCCTTGCCCCGGCGGCTGTTGTTGGTGCTATAATTGCTTTCGTTATCGCTTACGCAGTTTCCAAGAGTGTCGGAATTGGTCTTTATACGCTTAACTGTGCTACTGCTTTCCTTGTTCCCGTTTCCGTGTTTGCCGCAGGCACAATTACTTACGCCAAGGCTGCAAACTACGCCGAAGGAATGAAGGCGGCTATTATAGGCGAAAATGCTCCGTATGATCTTGCTGATTCTTCTGTGGTTGCTTTTGAGGATAGAGATGCTTATCCTTCTTACTGTGTAAAGCTTCGCAATCTTAAGGTCTACGGAAATATCGCTATAGTTGACGTTCTCAGAATGACCACCACTGCTTTCAGAAAGATCGGCGGACCTCTCAGCGACGTGCTTGAGAGCGCCACCTCTGAGGTTAATAAGGATATTCCCGTTGATATAGTTAAGAGCTGTGAGGGCGGAGTTGAGGCTGTATATCAGGGCCAGCGCCTCCTTATCGGTAAAGCCGATTTCCTTCATAGCTACGGTATTATTCCGTATTCAGATGTGGATGACCGCGAGTACCTCAAGACCGGCGACGTAAGCATTATGTACGTTGCGTACGGTGACGAACTTTCAGCTAAGTTCTACATCCAGTATACACTCGATGTTGATTTTGAGGAGCTTCTGCGCGATCTTAACCGCGCCGGTATCTGTGTTTCGATCCGTACCTCCGATCCTAACATTGATAAGCGCCTCCTTCAGGCAAAGCTTAATCTCAATAAGACTTCTCTCCGCATAGTTTACCGCGAGCCTGCGGACGGACGCTCTGAGCCCACCGAGGAGACTGCAAGTGCAGTTGTCGGAACCGGCACGCCCAGCGAGCTTATCCATACCGCGATGTTATGCGACAGAGTTGTTCACGTTTACCGCACGAATACGATCGTAAAGGCACTTTCGCTTGTTATCGGTCTTGCGCTTCTTGTGCTGTTCGCGCTTATTTCGGTAAATGTAAACGTATTCTCCGGACTGCTTATTGTTTATCAGCTGTTCTGGATGATCCCCACACTTATAGTCTCAAAACTCTTTTTATAAACATAAAGGATAATAATGGTACAGATAGATAAGATCCTTCCCTTGGTGTCCAAGCCCGGACGTTACTCGGGGGGAGAGTATAATATTTGTATAAAGGACAAAAACGCAGTTAAACTGCGTTTTGCCTTTTGTTTCCCCGATTCTTATGAGATCGGTATGTCAAATCTCGCAATGCAGATACTTTATCATTGTCTTAATTCAAGCGATGATGTATGGTGCGAGCGTGTTTTTGCTCCTTGGACAGATATGGAAGCAGAAATGCGAAAGAATGACATCCCCCTATTCGCGCTTGAAAGCCGCGATCCCGTAAAGGACTTTGATATCGTTGCATTTACGCTTCAGTACGAGCTTTGCTACTCAAACGTGCTCAATATGCTTGACCTTGCGGGTATACCCCTTTATTCCCGTGACAGAGACGATGATACTCCCATAATCCTCGGCGGAGGACCTTGCTCTTATAACGCAGAGCCCGTTGCGGATTTCTTTGATATCTTCTCCATAGGAGAAGGTGAGGAGGCTCTTCCGGAGCTTGCAGCTCTTATGGTCGAGATGAAGGAAAACGGAACCTACTCAAGGGAAGCATTTCTCCGCCGTGCCGCCGCTCTTGACGGATTCTACGTGCCCTCTCTTTATGATGTTGAGTACAATGAAGACGGCACAATAGCAAGCTTTGCGCCCAAATACGACGATGTTCCCGCTATAGTTAAAAAGAGAGTTATCTCTGATTTTAACGACCCTAAATTCATTCCCACAAAGCCGTATATGCCTTTTATCGATACTGTACAGGATAGAATTACAGCGGAAATAAGCCGCGGATGCATCCGCGGATGCCGTTTCTGTCAGGCGGGACACGTAACAAGACCGATACGCGAAAGAAGCATTGATTGTATCTCCGAAGCGGCTAAAAAGACATTCGAGAACACAGGCTACAGCGAGGTGTCGCTGTGTTGTCTTTCCGTTTCCGATTACTCTAAGGTGGATCAGCTTTGCGATAAGCTGCTTGAGTGGACAAATGAAAAAAGTGTAAGTCTTTCGCTTCCTTCTTTGCGTGCGGATTCGTTTACCCGTGAGCTGATGGAAAAAAGCGGCGCTATCCGCTCGTCGGGACTTACATTCGCCCCCGAGGCAGGAACGCAGAGACTGCGTGACGTTATCAATAAATGCCTCACCGAGGAAGATCTGATGAATGCGGTGCGTATCGCCTTTGATGCGCAGAAGACCACAGTAAAGCTTTACTTTATGAACGGTCTGCCCACGGAGACAGACGAGGATACGGTTGGAATCGCTGATCTCGCCCATAAGGTGATCGATGCTTTTTATGCTAACCCGAATCACAACCGCCGCCGTCAGCCTACCGTAACCGTTTCTGTTGCCTGCTTCGTACCAAAGCCCTTTACTCCTTTCCAGTGGGAGGCGCAGGTCGAAAGACCCGAGCTTGAAAGACGCCAGATGCTTCTGCGTGATTCCATTCACTCCAGAAAGGTGAGATATAATTATCACTCTGCCGAGGTTTCTTATCTCGAAGCCGTTATGGCGAGGGGCAACAGAAGACTTTCGGACGTTATATATGAAGCTCATAAGCAGGGAATCAAGTTCGATGCTTGGGATGAGTATTTCGATTACGATAAGTGGATGGCCTGCTTTGATACATGCGGCATTGACCCCGATTTTTATGCTTGCCGTGAGATTCCCGAGGACGAGCTTCTCCCGTGGGATTTCATAGATTGCGGAGTATCCAAAAAATATCTTCTCAAGGAACGCCACAAGGCCTATGCAGGCAGTGCTTCGCACAGCTGCAAGGACGGATGCGGCGGATGCGGAGCGGATAAGATAGGAGAGTGCTTATGTCGCAGCCAAAAGTAACCTTCAAATATTATCTTCGCTTCAAAAAGTTCGGTACCGCCGTTTGGATATCACACCTTGATATGGTACGTACCTTCCAGCGCATCTTTATGCGCGCGGGGATAAGCATCGTATTCTCCGAGGGCTTTAATCCCCACCCAAAGATGGTGTTTGCCGTGCCGCTTCCTCTCGGCGCTTCAAGCGAGTGCGAGCTGCTTGAATTCAGGCTTGAGGAGGAGCGCGATCCTTCTTATATTCTCCAAAGGCTGAAGGCCGTTTGCCCCGCGGGAATCGAGATATTCTCCGTCGAGCTTGCCGAGCGTAAGTTTACTGATATCTGCTACGCATCCTACGATATCTTTTTCGATGCGGATGTTATCCCTGCTCTCGGTACTGTTGTTGAGCATTTTATTGCACGCCCTGATGCCGTGGTTCTTAAAAAGACCAAAAGCGGAGAAAAGGAAAAGGATATCAAGCCTTCTGTCGGTAAAGTGGAAGCAACAGATTTCGGTATCCGCGCGGTGCTTTCCGTTGATTCGGAAAACTTCCTCGGACCCGAGCTGTTTATGACAGCACTTAATCAAAGCGCGGAAGCACTTGGTATGGCGCGTATTTCCCCGGCATCGCTTAACCGCACGTCCATGCTTCTCAAGAATATGACCACTAGGTTCTAAAAAATCGCAACGCATTTGTTTCTCCGCAAATGCGTTGTTTTTTATTTTGCAGACGTCCCATTATGACATTTTTTTCGTAATCCTTGCTGTATAATTCTTTTATACCGAATCTCGGAGGCGAAATGAAAACTGTTGTATATGCGGACGTCTATTTTATTCTCAATTTTTCAATAGATCTTATCTGTCTAGCTCTTTGCGGCGCTATTGCGGGTAAACCGCGCAAAAAAATGCGTTTGATGATTGCTTCGGCTCTCGGCGGTATATATGCATGCTGTGCGCTTTTCATTACATATCCGTTATTATCTGTAATATCTGCTGTGGCAGTGTGCTTTGCTATGTATTTTATTGCATATTTGCCGCGCTCGCTTAGTAGTTCTGTTTACGGCGGGGTGCTTCTATTTTGCGTTAACGCGCTCTTTGGCGGATTATACAGCGCAATTGTATCCGTTGCCTCCGGCGGCAGAGTTGATACCGATAGATTTATGTATTATCCGCTTTTTCTTACTGTAACTGCGGCGCTGATATTTGTTCGCTTTATTAATTTTAAGTCAGTATACGATGAAGTGTATACCAAAATTACATTTGAAGGTAAGACCGCGCGTTTTAATTCAATTATCGATACCGCTAATGCACTTCGCGAGCCGATAAGCGGAGTCGGTGTTGCAGTCTTGAGCAGATCTGCCGCAGAGCGTATATTTTCGTCGGATGATATTGGTTTGCTTTCAGGGGAAGGTGACAGTGCATCTGCCTTTTCCCGCGGTTTTCGTATGATAATGCTAAATACTGCGTTGGGGGGCAAAAAATGCTTTTGTGTAAAGGGAGAAAAAGTTTTTGTTGAGAAAAAAAGAAATCGGACAGAAGTTTGCGTATATTTTACGATAGCAACGCATCTTTCCCTCGGAGAAACCGAATGTCTTTTGCCAAATTCACTGAATTTAGATCTGTAGGAGGATGTTATGAGAAAACTGCTTGAAAAGATCAGAGTCGACATCGGAGTATTCATCGAAAAGGTTTTTGGAACAGAACGGGGAGTTCACTACGTTAACGGTACAGACGCTCTCCCGCCGCCTTTAACACCCGAGGAAGAAGCGGAAGCGCTTGAGCTTGCGGAAACGGACAGTGAAATGAGATCCAAGCTTATAGAGCATAATTTGCGGCTTGTGGTCTATATCGCTAAGAAATTTGAATCTACGGGAGTTTTTATTGAGGATCTTATTTCGATCGGCACCATTGGGCTTATTAAAGCTATAAATACATTCAGACCCGATAAGAATATAAAGCTTGCGACCTATGCCGCGCGTTGCATAGAAAACGAGATATTGATGTATCTGCGCAGAACGACCAACCAAAGAGCAGAATGCTCGCTTGACGAGCCGCTGAGCGTTGATTGGGACGGAAACGAGCTTCTTATCTCCGATGTTCTCGGTACCGACGAAGATGACGTAATGAAGGATCTTGAATGCGAAGAGGAAAAGAAAACTCTTCTTAACGCTGTAGGGAGACTTAACGAAAGGGAACAGCTCATAATCAATCTCCGTTACGGACTAAACGGATACGAGGAGAAAACACAAAAAGAGGTTGCTGATATGCTTGGGATCTCGCAGTCATACATATCAAGGCTTGAAAAACGTATACTCGAAAGACTAAAACGTGAGATATCCTCGGTTATTTAAAAAATACTTGAGAAAGCATAGCTTCTGATTAATGTTATCATAAGCTATGCTTTTTTCAATTTATCTATTGAATTGTGTCGATAATTCTGTTATAATAGTTTAGTTAAATCTCAAATTGGGGCGGTATGCTCTTTTGGGGTTTATACTAACTGAAAGGTTATTTTCTGTAGGTATGTCTGATATCAAATTCGGCTTTGATGAATACTGTGCTGAGGTAAGGGCTTACACCGATGAGCTTGCTTTACTCAATGGGCATAGACCGCGTGCTTTTGTACGAACCTTCGGCTGTCAGCAAAATGAAGCGGACAGCGAAAGACTTCGCGGTACGCTTGTGCTTTTAGGATACGAGCTCTCGGACAGCGAAAAGGATGCCGACTGCATTCTCGTAAATACCTGTGCGATACGCGAGCACGCCGAGATCAAGGCGCTTTCCGTTATCGGTCAGTATAAGCATTTGAAAGCCGCAAACAATAAGCTTATAATCGGCGTTTGCGGATGTATGTCCGCAGAAAAACACAGAGCCGATCAGTTAAAAAACAGCTATCCTTACGTTGATTTCTCGCTGCCTCCCGCATCCGACGGACTTCTTCCCAAGGCTATCGTCGGTGCTATCAGACATAAGCGTGATTTTAGCTGTCTTGAAAATACCGAAAACCCGCCCGACATTGCTCCCGTACGCGCAAACGGCACGAAGGCCTGGGTAAGCATTATGTACGGCTGTAACAATTTCTGCTCGTACTGCATCGTTCCTTACGTTCGCGGAAGGGAAAGAAGCCGTAACCGCGATGAGATACTGCGTGAGGTCTCGGGGCTTGTTAAGGACGGATACAAGGATATCACACTTCTCGGGCAAAACGTCAACTCCTATTCTGGCGGATGCACGTTTGCGGAGCTTCTTTCCGAGCTTGCGGCTGTTGAGGGCGATTTTGTTCTCAGATTTATGACAAGCCATCCGAAGGACGTTACCCCCGAGCTTATCCGTGTGATGGCGGAAAATAAGCGTGTCGCAAAGCATTTCCATTTGCCGCTTCAATCCGGCTCCGATAGGATACTCAAGGCAATGAACCGCCGATATGACCGCGTAAAGTATCTCGGCCATATAAAAGCGCTTCGTGATGCGATGCCCGATATCGCCATAACAAGCGATATTATCGTCGGATTCCCGGGTGAAACAGAGGAGGATTTTGCCGATACGCTTGATATCATCCGTAACGTCGGATTTGATATGCTTTATTCGTTTATATATTCTCCGCGCAAGGGAACACCCGCCGCTGCGATGGAAAATCAGATACCCCGCGAGGTACAAAACGAGCGTTTTGACCGTCTTCTTGCTCTTCAGGCTGAGGTCGGTGAGGAAAGAAACCGCGCTTGCGTAGGTCTTAATATGCGCGTTCTCTGTGAAGGCGAAAGCAAGACCGACAGCTCAGTTCTCTCGGGAAGGACCGACGGCAACAAGCTGGTGCTCTTTAAGGGTACAGCAAAGGCGGGAGAATTTATCTACGTTAACATTACCGATGCGGAGGCATACGCCCTGCACGGAATACAAATATAACTTGAAAAGAGGAAAAACAAA
The DNA here is from genome assembly GCA_045539485.1 of Eubacteriales bacterium. Classification (GTDB taxonomy): domain Bacteria; phylum Bacillota; class Clostridia; order Oscillospirales; family CAG-272; genus RUG12395. Next base: position 3,574 of record JAZQFL010000139.1, on the reverse strand, counting down.
TGTCTATCAAAGAAAATGCAGCCGCTCTCGGCGAAATTATCAAGCAGGATCCCACCACTCAGGCTTATTTCGAAGCTTCTGAGGCATACAAGAACGATGCTGAGCTCAAGAAGCTCATATTTGAGTACAACGTACAGCAGACCGCTCTCGGCGAGGAATACAAGAAGACCGAGCGCGATCAGTCCGTTATCGACGCTATCGAGAAGCGCGCATCCGAGCTTTACAAGGGCATTACCGAGAACCCCGTATATATTGCTTTTACCAAGGCTCAGGACGATATGAACGAGCTTATTAATATGGTAAACAGCGAGATCACCATGGCTATTTTCGGCAGAGTTGAATCTGAGTGCACTCACGATTGCTCCTCCTGCCACTCCAACTGCGGACACAATCACTAATTTTCAAACTTCTCTGTAAAGGAGGGACGCTTATGGCTTCGGCTATGATGGACCAGTATTTTGGCATCAAAAATGAATATCCGGATTATATAATAATGTTCCGTCTCGGAGATTTCTACGAGATGTTCTTTGATGATGCTAAGCTTGTTTCTGCGGAGCTTCAGCTGACCCTCACCGGCAGAGATTGGGGCGAAAAAGAGCGTGCCCCCATGTGCGGTGTTCCTTTCCATAAGGCTGACACTTATATTGGCAGACTTATCGAAAACGGTCACAAGGTCGCTATCTGCGAGCAGACCGAGGATCCCGCGAAAGCAAAGGGACTTGTTAAGAGGGAAGTGGTGCGTGTTATCACACCCGGTACCGTTCTTGACCCCGATGTCCTTGAAGAAAAAAAGAATAACTATCTCTGCTCGCTCTGTTTTTCCGAATCCGCTTGCGGTGCGGCTTTTTCCGATATAACAACAGGAAAGGTCTATGCAACCGAGTTTAAGGGTGCGGACAAGCTTGAGCGCCTTTGTTCGGAGCTTGCTTCGTATGCACCGAGCGAGATCCTTCTTAACGTATCAAAGGACAAGGTTCCGCGTATGACTGCCTTTGTAAAGGAAAGACTGCGCGATGTTATGATAAGCGATCTCTCGCCCGAGCTTTTTGCCGCTGACGGTGCAAGAGAGCGCGTTTGCAGATATTTCGGTAAGGAAAACGAGCTTTCGCTTTTTGCGCATCCCGAAATGGCACTTGCTGTCAGCGCGATGCTTTTCTACATCAGTGAAACGCAGAAAACTGAAAAGCTGTATATTTCCGCGCTTGATATCTATCTTGGCGGAAGATATATGGAGCTTGATTCTAACTGTATCCGAAATCTCGAAATTACCGAAACGATGCGCACAAAGGAGCGCAAGGGCTCGCTTCTTGAGGTCGTTGATAAAACAAAGACCTCAATGGGAGCAAGGCTTCTTAGACGTTGGCTTCTCCGTCCGCTTCTCTCCGTTCCCGATATCCGCCGCCGTCAGTGCGCGGTAAAGGATCTCTGCGAGGACTTTATCGTCCGTGAAGAGCTGAGAAGCCTTCTTACGGGAATTCTTGACCTTGAGCGCCTTACAGCCAAGACAGTTTACGGCTCTTCGAATGCGCGTGATCTTCTTGCTGTTGCTGACAGCTTAAAGCCGCTTTCCGAGGTAAAAGCGCTCGTTTCCCGCCTCGGTTCCGACATTTTCAAGACCATAAGCGCGGATTTTGACGATCTTTCCGATATTCGCGAGCTTATTTATTCCGCATTAAATCCCAATGCTCCGCTTGCTTTGCGCGAGGGTAATCTAATTGCCGACGGATATAACACGGATGTTGACTTTCTCCGCAAGGTGCGCGATAACGGAAATGATTGGATAAAGGAGATAGAGGAAAAGGAAAGAGAAGCTACCGGCATCAAAACGATGAAGGTAAGCTATAACCGCGTATTCGGTTATTACCTTGAGGTTACAAACTCTCAAAAGGATCTCGTTCCTGCCCATTATATCCGCAAGCAAACGCTTACGGGCAGTGAGCGATACATAACCGAGGAGCTCAAGGAGATTGAGAACACTATCCTCGGCGCAAATGATAAGCTCTGTGCGCTTGAGTATAATCTATTCTGTGATATCAGAAATAAGGTCTCTGCTGCCGCCTCGCGTATTTTTGCGGCTGCAGATATTATATCCGAGATAGACGTGTATGCCTCGTTTGCCGAGAACGCAAAAAAACTTAATTACGTTTGTCCGGAGGTTGATAACAGCACAGTTCTTGAAATTAAGGACGGCCGCCATCCCGTTGTTGAGCGTTACGTTGGGGATTCTTATTTTGTTCCCAACGACACTCACCTTGATACGGATAAAAATAAGCTGATGCTTATAACAGGTCCCAATATGGCGGGTAAATCCACATATATGAGGCAGGTTGCAATTATAACTCTTCTTGCTCAGACGGGATCTTACGTGCCTGCTTCCGATGCAAGAATAGGAATTGCAGATATGATATTCACCCGTGTAGGTGCATCCGATGACCTTGCAAACGGTCAATCGACTTTTATGCTCGAAATGACCGAGGTAAGCCAGATTCTCTCAAAGGCGACCTCACGCAGTCTCATCATTTACGATGAGATAGGCAGAGGAACAAGCACCTACGACGGAATGAGCATTGCGCGCGCTGTTGCGGAGTATTCCGCAAAGAAGATAGGCGCAAGAACACTTTTTGCCACCCATTACCATGAGCTTACGGTTATGGAAGGGGAGATAAGCGGTGTTGTTAATTACAATATTGCCGCCAAAAAGCGCGGAGACAGCATAACCTTCCTCCGCAAAATAGTTCGCGGCTCGACAGATGACAGCTACGGTATAGACGTCGCTAAGCTTGCAGGTGTACCCAATGAGGTCGTTAAACGAGCAAGAGAAGTGCTCAGAAGCATCGAGAGCGATACCCCCTCTGTTACCCGTAAAACAGAAGAAAAGCCCGTAAAAGAGGAATTTAACCTCTTCACGGAGCTTGAGGACAGTATCAATTCAGATGTTGCCGAAAGATTAAGAAAGACCGATCTGAACACCCTTACTCCCATTGAGGCAATAAACCTTGTTTGGGAATTAAAGGGAATGTTAGCTAATAAGGATTAAAATGGGAAAGATCAATAAGCTTGATATATCTGTTGCAAACCTTATAGCCGCGGGCGAGGTTGTTGACAGACCGAGCTCCGCGTTAAAGGAGCTTATTGAAAACGCAGTCGACTCGGGCGCCGATAAAATAACTGTTGAGATACGCAGGGGCGGAGTTGCCCTTATGCGTGTTACCGATAACGGATGCGGTATGTCAAAAGAAGATGTTTCCGTTTCTGTTCTCAGACACGCTACAAGCAAAATCAAAAATGCATCAGATCTTGAGTCGATCCTGACCCTTGGCTTCAGAGGTGAAGCGCTTGCCGCTATTTCCGCTGTTGCCGATATAAGAATACTCTCCCGTACGGAGGGCGCCGATGACGGTGCACTTCTCGAAGCGCGAGCAGGCTCTGTACCCACAGTTTCCGATGTTGGATGCGCTGTCGGCACAACGGTCATTGCCGAGAACATCTTCTCTAATCTGCCTGCCCGTCAGAAGTTTTTAAAGAGCGACAGAACAGAGGCAATGAGCTGTCACGCAGTTGCAGAAAAGCTTGC
>JAZQFL010000138.1:0-2322 GCA_045539485.1 Eubacteriales bacterium | reverse complement strand
TATATGCGCGTCAAGATCGCACTCTGTCATATACTTGTGGCACAGCATCTGGAAGAAGATGTTGGTGTGCACGTCCTCGCTCTGCTTTGCAACGGTCATCTTGGAGATTATCTCCTTATCCGCAATTACAAAGCCAACGCGCATACCTGCGGAAAGGATCTTGGAAAAAGAGGAGCAGTAGATTACTATTCCATCCTCATCAAGGGACTTGATGGTGGGTATGTCCTCACCCTCGAAGCGCAATTCTCCGTAGGGGTTATCCTCAAAGATAACAACGCCGTGCTTCTTTGCTACCTCAAGTATCGCCTTTCTCTTTTCAAGAGATGTGGAGGTGCCGCAGGGGTTGTGGAAGGTGGGGATAAGATAGATCATCTTTGCGTTGGGGGTATTTGCAAGGGTCTTATCAAGCTCCTCGGGGTCGATACCGTCGTCGTGAAGCTTAACACCGACGGTTTTAGCACCGCAGGAGCGGAAGGCATTGAGGGCACCTATAAAGGTCGGCTCCTCGCACACAACAACGTCGCCCTCATTTGTGAATATCTTTGCGGCAAGCTCGATTCCCTGATTACCGCCGCTGACGATAAGCGTATCGTCGTTATCGCGAACAACATTAAATCTGGTCTTCTGGCGCTCGGTTATTGCGGCGCGCAGGGGGGCATATCCCTCTGTCATGCTGTACTGCAGTGCACTTACGGCACTGTTTGCGTATATATCCGCAGAAAGACGCGCAAGCTCCTCCACGGGGAAGGATTCGGGCGCGGGATTGCCTGCGGCAAAGGAGATGACCTCGGGGTCAACAAGCGATTTGAACATCTCTCTTATTGCCGAGGGTTTAAGGCTTTTGATCTTATCGGAAAAATTGTAATTCATAACGTCCTCGTTTCAGCTTCACTTTTTTGCGGGAAGCGGATAATTTTTAACGGATTTCTCCGGTACATATACAAGCATACTGCCGTACGGCACGTCGGTCTCGGGATCTGCCTCTCCGAAATACACGTCAAGGTAGAGCATACCGCTTACCGAGGTATCCACATTATCAAAAACTACACGGCGGTAGTTATATATCATGAAATGAGAGTAAGTTGCGGATGAGTGGGCATAGATATTACCGCTTGCATCGCGCAGATAGTATGAAAACCTTGCGTCATCCCCTGCGGGAAGCGCATCAAGCTCCATATCGTTTTTTATATCCTCAAGGGTACTGTCGTTATAGCGGATGGTTAACTGTATCTGCTTTGCATCGGGGATAACAACAAAATAATTGAAAAAGAAATGCGCCCGATCCTTATTATCATACGGAGTAACAGGCTCCTGCAAAAATGCCTCGGGGGGTAGTCCCTCCTCGGAATACGCGGCGTCAAGCACGCTGTTCTCATATATCGCCTTTGCTTCTGCGGGCCAGTAGTCCGAAAGCATTATGCGGAGTATGAACATTCCGCAAAACAGAAATATTCCCGTGATAAGCACGGTCTTTAATATCTTTCCCATAGCAACCTCAATGGCACACGAACCAGTTTTCTCCCGTGCCGCACTCGGCGGGCAGGGGTACGGAGAGGTTTACGGCAAACGCCATTTCCTCCTCCAGTATGCGGGCGGCTTCCGCTATTTTATCCTTCGGTGCTTCAACTAAAAGCTCGTCGTGCACCTGAAGGATGAGACGCGCCTCGGGAAGCTCCTTCTCCAGCCGGCGGAACACCCTTATCATCGCTATTTTGATTATATCTGCGGCACTTCCCTGAATGGGGCTGTTCATTGCCACTCGCTCCCCGAATGCCTGCAGATTTCTGTTGCTTGAATTAAGCTCGGGAATACTTCTCCTTCTGCCGAAAACAGTGGAGACGTATCCGCACGCCCTTGCGCCTTCGACCGCGGCATCAAGATATTCACTGACGCCCGAGTAACGCGCAAGATAGCTTTCTATATATTCCTTTGCTTCTTTTCTTGAAATGCGGAGATCCTCCGCAAGGGAAAACTCCCCTATTCCGTACACTATTCCGAAGTTGACGGCCTTTGCGCGCTTGCGAAGCTCGCCCGTTACCATCTCCTCGGGAACGCCAAACACGGCGGCGGCCGTTGAGGTGTGTATATCCGCACCCTCGTTAAAGGCACGGCACATTTCCGTATCTCCGCTTACGTGCGCAAGCACTCGGAGCTCTATCTGCGAGTAGTCCGCATCCGCAAGCAGATATCCCTCTTTTGGGATAAAGAACTTGCGCATCTCACGTCCAAGCTCCGTGCGTATCGGAATGTTCTGGAGATTGGGGTCTGTAGACGAAAGACGTCCCGTAGCTGTCACGCTCTGGTGGAAGGTGGTATGCACCC
>JAZQFL010000137.1:0-13177 GCA_045539485.1 Eubacteriales bacterium | reverse complement strand
CCTCTGTCCGTGAGATATTTATGCTTCCCATAAGCGGTATGGTAAGCGGTGCACAGCCCGTTATCAGTTTTAATTACGGCGCTAAAAAATACCGCCGCGTTATATCGGGCATTGATTTCAGCACGGTTGTCGGTTTTGTGTATACGCTGTTTGCGTGGATGCTTATTCTCGCATTTCCCGCGTTCTTCTTCGGTATATTTTCCGATAAGGCGGAAATGCTTGCACCGGGAATTGAGATGCTGAAGATATATTTCTTCGGCTTCGTGTTTATGGCATTGCAGTTTGCGGGTCAGTCGACCTTCCAAGCGCTCGGGGACGCAAAGCACGCGATATTCTTCTCCCTGCTTCGCAAGGCGGTGATAGTTGTACCGCTTACGCTTATTCTGCCTCACCTCGGATTCGGCGTTGCCGGAGTGTTTATGGCAGAGCCGGTTTCCAACGTCATAGGCGGCACGGCAAGCTATCTCACAATGCGCCTGACAGTTTACCGCAGGTTAAAAAAACAGCTTGATTTGCAGTAAAGAGAGGTATATATGTACAAGCTGGGACTTTGTTCGGTTTCATTTCGTAAAAACAACCCGGGAGAAGTAATGAATGCCGCGCGCGAGGCGGGGCTTTCGGTTATAGAGTGGGGAAGCGACGTGCACGCAAAAAAGGAAGACCTGCAAACGCTTGCCCGCATTGTGTCCGTGCAAGCGTCAATTGGGCTTGCCTGTTCCTCATACGGAACGTATTTCCGAATAGGCGAAACTCCCTTGCCGGAGCTTGAAGGATACATAGGCGCCGCAAAGGTACTCGGTACCCACGTTTTGCGCGTGTGGTGCGGTAACAAAAATTCGCAGGATTATTCCGAATCGGAAAAAGAGGCATTGTTTGCGGAATGCGAAGCGGCGGCAAGAATAGCGGAAAAATACGGCGCTAAGCTTTGTATGGAGTGCCACGGAGGTACTTACACAAACGAATGCGGTGCCGCACTTGAAATTATGCGCGCCGTGAACTCTGCGAGCTTCAGAATGTACTGGCAGCCTAATCAGTATAAAACTGTTGAAGAAAACCTTGAATATGCGGAAAAGATACGCGAGTACGTTGAAAGCGTTCACGTTTTCAATTGGTTGGGTAAGGAAAAATACCCGCTCTCCGATGCGGTGGAAACGTGGAAAAGGTATCTCGCAGCGCTTGGCGGAAACAAAACGCTGCTTCTTGAATTTATGCCCGACGGTAAGCTTGAAAGCCTGAAGAGGGAAGCAGAAGCGTTGAAACATATTGCAGGGGTATAAAATGAAAGCGATATTATTGTGCGAAAAACCCGATAAGGCGGCGGCTGTATATTCTGCCGAGGTCGTTGCCGCTTTGAAGATAGGCGAAACGGTATACCGCAAAGCGGACGTTGTAGCCGATTCGGCAAAATTTGCCGATACCGAATTTGTATTTTCCACTTGGGGAATGCCCAAGTTTACGGAGGAGGAGATAGAAAAGTATCTCCCGAATCTTAAAGCGGTATTTTACGCGGCAGGAACTGTGCAGGCTTTTGCGCGCCCGTTTCTCTCGCGCGGGGTCCGCGTTTTCAGCGCTTGGGCGGCAAATGCAGTGCCCGTTGCGGAATATACCGTGGCGCAGATCGTGCTTGCAAACAAGGGCTTTTTCCGCTCTGCTCAGCTTATGAGCACAGGGGAGGTCCGCGATGCGAGAGCCGTTATGGGCGGTTACACAGGCAATATGGATGAGAATGTCGGCATTATCGGCGCGGGAATGATAGGCAAGCTTGTTATAAAGATGCTTAGCGAATACAGGCTGAACGTGCTTGTGTTCGACCCTTTCCTTTCGGATGAGCAGGCAAAAAGCCTCGGCGTAACGAAATGCACGCTTGAAGAGCTGTTTGAAAGCTGCCGCGTTGTATCCAATCACCTTGCAAATAACGAGCAGACAAAGGGAATGCTTAACGGTAAGTTGTTTGAAAAAATGCTCCCGAATGCTGCTTTTATCAACACGGGAAGGGGAGCGCAGGTGGTTGAATCGGAGCTTATCGAAGTTTTAAAAAAGCGCCCCGATATTGTGGCACTGCTTGACGTAACCTGCCCCGAGCCGCCCGTGGCGGACAGTGAGCTGTTTAAGCTTTCAAACTGTATACTTACTCCGCATATCGCGGGCAGTATCGGCAATGAGGTACACCGCATGAGCGAGTATATGCTTGAGGAATATACAAGCTTTATCGGCGGCAAGCCCTGCAGATACGAGGTCACGTCAAAAATGCTCGAAACTATGGCGTGAGCTAAGGATAAAAAGTACTGATCAGGGGGGATATAATGGAACGCAGTGCTAGATGCCGAATATCAAGCACGATTCAGAACGTATTGTTTATCGGTATAATTATGGCTTTTCTTATGCTGGGCCTCGTTGTAACGCTTTTTTTCCCGAAAGATATCAATCAGTATGAAAATAGGTATTGTTATAAGGTGGGCACACCGACAGTGGATTCCGTTTTGGATCACAGCTTTCAAGACAGTGTGGAAAAGGCTTTATCTGACCAAATACCCAAAGCGCAGAGAATTAAAAAGCTTTATAATGACGTTAATTCAGGCTTGTCTTACCATGCGATCAAACGCATAATCGAATATAATGACAGAACGTATATAACATATCAGAACGGAACTTTAATTTTCGGGGGTTATTACGTAAATCGTTCCCGTGATCCGGAGGAGGTAAAGCCGCTTCTTAAAGCAAAAGCCGAGAATTATAATGCGTTTTTCGAATTATGCCCGGATATTGATTTTTATGTTTATTACATTGAGAGAGATACCGATATTAATTTCGAGAACGGCGAAAAAATAAATGCTGATGAGTATTTGTTTTCTATGCTGAAGCTTGATAGCAGCAGAAAGAGAGCGTTTGAGATCGATAGCTTCCGGGAATATTCGGAGTATTTTTATAAGACGGATCATCATTGGAAACACACGGGGTCCTATGCGGCATATACGGACGTTGCCGATCTTTTGGGGTTCGGCAGTGAAATAATGGTGTTTGAAAACAGCGTATTGATTTCCGATGAATATATGGGAAGCAAAGCGGCTACAGCTGCTTCAAACATTATAACGGAGCCGTTTGAAGCTTATGAGTTCAGCCTTCCAATGCTGAAAGTTACTTTGAATTCAACACCGGTGGACGATTATGGAGCTCAAAACGCATTCATAAATAAGGAAACGGATGCGGCAGTATCTTACGGTGCCTTTTACGGCGGAGATGATGGCGAGATAATATTCGATACAGGATCAACTGACCGCAGCAATATCTTGGTAATAGGGGAATCTTACGACAATGCCATTTTGAAGCTGTTAGCTACGCATTTTAACCGAACCCATTCTATAGATCTGAGAAACTACGAGTATTATTTCGGAGAAAAATTCAATTTGGTTGACTATGCAGAAAAGAATGATATAGATAAGGTATTGTTCATCGGCAATATTAGTTTTTATATCATGGAAGAATTCGAATTGGAGAAAAACTGATGGTATTTAGTACGTTGACGTTTTTATTCGCTTTTTTGCCTCCCGTCTTCTTGTTGTACTACGCCATACCCAATCGCACATTCAAAAACGCGGTGCTTCTTCTGTTTTCGTTGCTGTTTTATAGTTGGGGAGAGCCAAAATACTTGCTTTTGATGTTGGCGGTTGCCTTTGTGGCATATATTGGCGGATTGTTGATCCACACACTGGATCGCCTGGATCTGCAAAAAGCAAGAAAAACGGTTTTTGTTATTACTGTTGCGCTTATAGTTGCAAATCTCTTTGTGTTCAAGTATCTGAATTTTGCAATTGAGAATATTAACAAGCTCTTGATCGCTCCGATCGATATTGAACCTATCTTGTTGCCGATCGGTATAAGCTTTTATACATTTCAGATCTTGTCATACATCATTGACCTGTACAACAGAAAGATACTTTTACAGAAAAACTTTTTTCATCTCACACTGTACGTTGTGTTTTTTCCTCAGTTGATAGCGGGACCGATAGTCCGTTATGAAACTGTGGAAAAGGAAATATGTGAACGGCGGGAGAGTCCGGACGATGTGGCGGCAGGCCTGCGCAGGTTTATAATCGGACTTTCAAAGAAAATATTAATTGCGAACAACGTCGGTTCTGTAGCCGCAATAATATATTCGGGTGATGCAGCTGTCTATGGAACACAGTTTTATTGGTTGGCAGCTCTTTCGTACGCTTTGCAAATATACTACGATTTTTCGGGATATAGCGATATGGCGATAGGGCTCGGAAGAATGTTCGGTTTTCATTTTCTTGAGAACTTTGACTATCCGTACGTTTCAACATCCGTTACAGAGTTCTGGCGCAGATGGCATATATCATTATCCTCTTGGTTTAGGGATTATGTTTATATTCCTTTGGGCGGTAACCGAGTCGGAAAAATCAGGTGGATCCTTAACATCTTGATAGTTTGGGCATTAACCGGATTTTGGCATGGCGCTCAATGGAATTTTGTGGCTTGGGGACTATATTATGCGGTGTTATTGATATCGGAAAAATTATTTTTGCACAAGCTTCTGAATGCATTACCCAAAATTCTGGGATGGATGTATTCAATGGTTGCGGTGCTTATCGGATGGGTCATTTTCAATCTAAATGACTTTGAATCCATTTTTAGGGCATTTTCGCAGATGTTCAGCTTCAATTTTACGGATGCCTCAACCGCGCTTATAGCAAACACTGATGTTTTGTTTGCATTTATATACGTTCCCATCGGTATTCTTTTTGCAATTCCGTGGAAAAAACGCATCAAGTTATCAGCTATCCCCGGCTTTGTTGCCAATGCAGCTTGTTTGATTCTGCTTGCGGTCTGTATTATGTTTATAATGGGGGATACTTATAATCCTTTTATTTACTTTAGGTTTTAAGAAATTCGGAGAGACTGCTCGCACAATAACAAGGGGCTTGTCTCAAATGCTCTTTCTATGCATTTGAGACAAGCCCCATTTTTCGGTTCACTTCGTACTATACTTCAGTCAATTCCTCTGTCTTTTCATCGCGTTTGCCTGCTCGTTTTTGTGCCTCCGAGGAGCTTGCCTGTTGAGTAAGCTCTGCAAGCTTGGTGCGTACGGATAAAAGCTCGCGATCGGCTTTTGGTGACGGGAATTCACGTTGGCACTGCTCGGCAACACAGAGGCGCTTCAGGCACCACTCAACAGCCCGTTGCGAGCTTTCTTCTGTGCAGTCCTGCCGTGAGAGATTTGAAAGGGCACCGTATACTGTGGAAAGGTTCAACAAATTTTCCGCACTGTTCGTTTCTTTGCAGTTTTGTTCGTGCAGTTCAAGCATTTTCAGATAAAGTGCTTCTGCGGCTTGACGGTTTTCCGAGTTGTTATTTTCTAAAATTGCGTTAGCCAGTCGGCTGTAGGCAATGGAAAGCACGCGTCTGCTTTCATAACAGGGATTTTCGCTGTAGTTCTGCTCGTCAAGCAACACGATCTCGCGATAGCGCTCCTTGGAGGCGGCACGGCTTTCTGCGGTGTTTTTCTGCCGCTCAAGATAAGCAAGCCAATTGCAAGTGGAGGAAAGGTCCCTGCGGCTTTCGTAGCATGGGTTCTCTTTGTAATTCTTTTCGTCCATTACAGCCGCTTTTTTGTAACAGCTCTCGGCTTTCCTTGACCCTTCTTCGGTTTTTTCTCTCCAAAACAGCTCTCCGAGCCTTGCATAGGTGAACGATAGATCACGTCTTGTTTCGTAGCAGGGGTTGGATACATAATTCTTTTCGCACAGCGCAAGGCGCTTTTCGTAAAGCATTTTTGCGCGCAAAAGGCTTTCAGGTGTTTTTTTCTTGGATTCCGCTACACCCAAATACTCATATACAGAGGAAAGATCGCGTCTTGTTTCATAATCGGGGCTTGAACGGTGGTTTTCTTCGTACAGTTCAAGCGCTTGTGTGTACCACTCCTCCGCTTGCCTGCGGCCTTCCTCGGTTCGGGTATTCCATGCTATCTCACCAAGACGCGTACAAACGGATGCGATGTTACGTGCGTTTTTCGGGTTCGGAAGCATATCATACTCGGTGCGGGCAATGCTCAGTGCTTCTTCATAAAGCTCTTTTGCACGGCTCTCATCCTCGGGGGCGTGAGTCCACATCAGAAGATCTGCACGCAGTAACAGCGATTCGAATATCTGCCCTGCATTTTCGTGAAGCAAAGCGATCTCCGCAAGCGCCGCGTGCGCGCGTTTTCCCGCAAGCCTGCGCACGACCGAGTTATGTACGCTTATATCCTCGGCTATATCGAAATACGCGTTGATAATGTCCTTTTCTCCGCTTTCCAAAGCATCTGCAATACGGGAAGCTATGTCTGTATCGCCGAGTGAAAGCTGCTTTATACAGTCGATCACGTACCACGGAGAAGCTGCGGCGTAAAACAGAAGATGGTAAAATCCGTGGCTGTCAAGGTACGGAAAACGCAGAAAATCACGTTCGCGGCGGCAGGCCTTGGTTATAAACTTTGCAAAGAGCTCGGATGCTACAACACGGTCTGCTCTGTACTGACGGTGAGTGCCGCTTAACAGAAAATCGCGGAAGCTTTTTGTAAACGCAGAAAGGCTCGGGTCGGCATTATCGCCCGAAAGACGGATAAGCGAACCGAATCTGTCCCGCTCTGATTGTACGGTGTTGGCGCTTGTTTCCATAACGCTTGCGATCAGCGAGCGGGGAAGAGGCTCCTTCGCGGCACAGAGGAGGGAAACAAGGTAAAACTGCGTATCGGAAAAACCGTCGCCTATCTCTCTGTGCAGATAATAAATATATCTTTCGTTAAGTCCTGCGGGCATGGGCGCATCTTCGTTTAACAGAGTTTCATCCCGCTCTGCCTCCTTAAAAAGCAATGCCAGATACTCAAAATTACCGTCGCACGCAAGAAGTATCTTTGATGCAAGGGTGTCGGTGTAACGGTTCAGCCCTCGGAGCTTTGTGCTTATGTAAAGCAGCAGATCCTCCTTGCTCATATCCTTTGTCAGCGATACTGTTTCAAGGGGCTTGCCTGCGCCTACAAGGCGGAGCGGTGTGATTATATATTCCTCAGGCCTTGATGTAACCAAAAAGGAAATATTGGGGTTTATTTTGTGGGCATATAAGTAAAAGACCTGCATTAACGGCTTAAGCCCCGTTATTTCCTCAAGCTCGTCAAGTCCGTCGATTATTAATAGATACTTTTCCTTTTCGTTTCTAAGCGGCTCGAGAAACAGATACTCAAACAGAGCATCAAGCTCCATATCGCGTATCTTTTCAAGATTTTCACTTTTCAGGAACTCAAAATAAGCCTTGTTATTTTGCGCCAGCATATAAGCAAGGCCCTTTAAGGTGTCTTTCGCTGTGCGCGTGCTCGGTTTATCGTAAATGCAAATGTGAACGGCGCGCACAAGCTCCGCATCCATTGTAAGGCGGCGTACGAATGCCGATTTTCCCGTTCCCGCTTCTCCTAATATCACAAAAAGACGGTGGGTTATACTGCTGTCCCGGGCCCAGCTTTTGCATTTTTCAAACAGCCATTCGCGTCCCACAAAATCAGAGCGGTCAAGTGAAGCTATAAACTCTTCGTATTTTAAAGCGCCCGGTACTTTAAGGTGGGTATCGATCTTTGTCCACGGAGTAATCCCGCCCTCCGCCAAGCTTTTTGGGTCGCGGAATGCGGCGTACAGGGCGTTCATTGCGTTTGAAAACAGCTTTTCGTTGATCTCGCCCGTCGTTTCCACTACTTTGGACATATCTATGTAGCTGCGGGAATTACCAAGCTTTATCTCGATATCCTCAATTCGCAGCTGGATGAAGTGCGAGCCCTTGTGGTTATAAGCATAGGTCCTTTCGTCTTGGCAGTATTGCTTCTTTTGTGTTGTACGGGAGACAAAAGCAATAACAAAATCTGAAGCATCTATTGCATCGTAGATGACCTTAGTAAAGTCCTGACCGGGTGCAATTCCGCTGCGTCCTTCATAACGGTCATCCTTCCAAGGGTCGTGGCCTTTATCTGTCAGCTCGTCAAAAACTCTGTCCACAAGCTCTGTATAGTCGTTATGTCCGTAGCTGATAAAAACTTTCATTGAAATGGCTCCTCCCGCCGCTATTTCTCCATATACTTTTGCTGTTTTTCAAGGAAACGCGCCCGATCTTCATCGCTCAGGGCGTTGAATTTGGAAATGGTTCTACAGATCTTTTTGTTTTTGGTAAGGTGCTTTGCGCGAAGCATTTGTATCGGATACATTAAAAAACCGTTGCCGATAGCCTCGGCAAGAGCAAATTTTTTGATCGCCTTCAAAAACTGAGTACGGTTTACTTCATGTGCATCCGTCAGCTTGAAGCGCCTGTTGAAATCGAAAACTTCAAAAAAAGCATACATAACAGGCGCAAGCTCCAAAATATCAAAACGGTCAAATGCGCCGAAAACGTAACTCTGCAGATTTAAATCGAGTCGGCCGCCGTCCCGGATTCCGACTATGCGGTAAGTGCATGAAACTCGCAGTGTCATAGTATCCAAGACGTTCAAAAGCATTTTTGATGCCTTTTTTGCAAGCTTGTCCTTCCATGTTTTGTTTTCAATTCCGTCCAATATCTCTTGTGTATTCGTCATTAACGGAATAACGGATATGGAAAACTCGTCGTCATAAAATTCGGCAGTCACACACGCTTCAAGCGGACCTTCATTTGTGAGTGCGGAAATATAATACTCGCGTTTTCCGTGAGAGTCGGTTATTATGATTTTGCAGTTGTAGATGCTTTCTTTTAAAAATACCGTTGTTTTCATATTATCTCCGTTGCGGTAAAAAGTGATAGCTGTCAAGCGGCTTTAAAACAAAGGAAGGGGATGTAAAGAACCTGCTTCTTTACATCCCCTTTTAGCTATTCAGTGTGCTTTTTCCCAAAGAAATGAAAACTCGGATCTGTAAAGCTTGTAATGTGTATCTGTGTTTTCAAAATTCTGTGCAAAGTTTTTCTCTATCTTGGCGTTGCCGTATGTATAATACTTCACCCTTACGGCACTTTCGCTTTCGTCTTCCATTTCAAACGCGTAGTATACATGAAAAAGCGGAATGTCCGATACGCGCACTTCAACGTTTTCATACAGATCATCAAAGCGTTTCCAATGCTCGATCGCCTCTGCAAACGGCATATACTTTTTTAGCTTATGACGCATGTGCTTTCCGATGCTATCTGCGGCCTCGGGAGTATTTACAAGTATCCTCAGCGGGATTCCGGCTTCGGCAAGCTCTTCCAGTATGTCAAGCCTTTCAATACTTTCGTGCCATCTTGAGCCGGAATGGAATGCAAGATCAACACCTTTGACCTCTTCAAGCTTTCTCATTCTGTTTCTGAAGAACGAATCTATATCGCTGCCCGTACCGCTTCCCGCAGTTCCCCTTATGCGCTCAACGATCTTATCTACCATAGCGTCCACGTAATACGGGCTCATTTCGATGTGATGATAGAAGGCAACGCTTTTGAGCTTTTCGGGAACGCCTTCCTTCCATTCCTTGGGCCATTCAAAGCCGTCTAGGGCAATGGGGATTATGTTCTTCTTAGCATCAATGGCCTCAAGTATCTCTCTTGTAAGCCAATCGTCCTTTTCTCCGCATCGGTCAAGAGCTCCCGGCGGCAGAATAAGAACAAATGACGGAGAGGTGCGTATAGCATCAAGCAGTTTGTCGTTAAATGTGCCGCTGTGTATCTCGTCAAGATCCATATAGGCGGTAACGCCCTTAGCCTTCAAGAGCTCGCGTATCATCTTTGCGGCTAAAAAACCGTTTTTTCTTCTGTAGCTTATAAATGCGTCATACATTCGAGCTTTTCCTCCCGTGCGGTGTGACACCGTCTCTTATAATCTATCATAAATTTCAGGTGGTGTCAATATCTTGGCTATACAAGTAAAAACGGATGAATGCCGTCCCATAAATAAGGATAGATATATCCGTGCTGTCCGGCGCTTGATGAACCGGGCTGTGTTATAAGCCAGCACCCGTCGCCGTACGAGTAAAGCCCTGTTGATCCGTAAGGAAAGTGCCAGCCGTAAACACCGCTGTTTTCATCGTATTCACCGAGCTTTTTCAAGCTCAGCAGCTCTCCGCAGACATCAAAGCCGCTAAGGCGTTCGGTTTTTGCCGCAATGCTCATATCCGCCGCAAAAAGCGAAAAATTGGGGAAGCTTGGCTTTTTGCCCTTGTACACAGCCATAAAAAGCGAATCGGTGTGGCTGTCATATTCCAGATTCTGCACTCCGTAGCGCGTGTTTCCCGTGTATACGAAATATTTGTGTAATGGCGCATCTGCTCCCAGACGGTGCATATCGCATTGATCCAGAGGCGCCCAAAATTCCGTAAGACTCTGCATATCATAGCACAGAATTACCTGATGATCGTTATCCGTTCTGTTGACCTCGTCATAAATACCGTAAGCAACGTATAGATAAAGCTTGCTTTTATCCGTACTACCCGGAAGGGGAGCGAATGTAATTCCGTCAATGCCCGAGCAGCCGTGCTTGTGCGGAGCTCCGCACTCTCCTATTCCGTTATAATCATCCGTAACCTCACGTAAATATGTTGCTGTCATAATGCCGTTTCCTTCGGCAGCCATATTTAGTCTGTCGATTTTGGAAACGTCAAATCGTGCAACATAAAAAGCATCCTCGAAGATCTTTTTCTCACCGAGTTTGTTTAATATTCCCTTGCCGATAGCGTCGTTTTTGTATTCAAGCGAGCCGTATACGCATCCGTCGCTTTCGCAAAATGCGATACAGCCCAAATGCCCCGCAAGCCCGTCCACAGAGCCGACTATCTCGCCGTTCAATTTTGCCTTTATCAGCTTGGTGGTAAAGGAATAATATATGTATCCGCCTTTTTTGTCAACCGCAATGCCTTGAATGTGGCACTTGCCCCATGAGCCCGTAAAGATCGGAGTGTTCATAGCTTCTCCTTGGATTTTTATATTAACAACGGTTCAACAACCTTGGGAAAGTCGAGATAATTATCGATAGTGAGATAATGGAAATCAGAAAGATACACGGATTCGTCATTGCCGCCGAGGCCGTAATCGTCGCCGATATATACCACCTCGTCGTGGCATAGACCGTTTTCCTTGCAGTAAAGGTCAAGTGCGTAATATTTGTTGTAGGGCTTTGGTGCCATATCGAAGGATGACGAGCCGCCAACGAATACGCAATGATCGCTGAAGGTGTTTACAACGTCGCCGTATATTTTTCTGCGTTTTGCTCTGTCGGGGTCAAAGGAAAGCTTGTCCTCCTGTTTTGCTTTAGTACCGAGTACGGGGAAGGTAACACATCCCGAGGGGTGATACTCTACGTTTTCACCCGCAAATTCGGTAAATCCGTATTTTTCTCTCAGTGCGGTTATCTTTTTTTCCGTTTCCGCTTTGTTGCACTCGGCTATAACGTCTCTTTTGATATCAATGGTCTTTGTTTCTGCATTGTACGTGCCGTACTGCATACCGTAGTTGCCGATAATATCGATAGGAAACGCTTCAAGCTGGTTGAATATGCGCATTACCTGCCCCGCACCGACCATAAGCAGCTTGTATTTTTCGGAAAGCTTGGTAAGCACCGCTCTCTGCTCTGCGCTCAAGGGTGTTTTATGCTGTGTAAGCGTGCCGTCCAGATCCATTGCGATGACCTTTACGTTACTGTACATTTCAGTTGCCTCCGTAAAAATCGTAGTTCACCCAAAGCACGGTGTATCTGTCCTTCAGCTCCTTTGCGTAAAGGATTGCATCGAATATCTTCTTTTCGCCGTAAAGCTTGTAAAATTCCTTGATATCAAGCTCAACCAAGGAAAGCAGCTCCTTGATTTTTTCTGCTGTGGGCATTTCTGCAAGGATGCCGCGTATCTCGTTCTCTTTTTCAAGATATACGGGCGTTCTGTCATTTGCGTAGTTGCCGACTTTTTTCTGAAGCTCGATACAGCCGTCGGCAACATCCTTGTAGATAGCTTCCATAATAGCTCTGTATTCCTGCTCCGCGGGGCGGTAGCTCTTTTCGGGGAATGTGCCCGCAAGTATCTTTTCGCGGATCTCGGCGGTAATCACCGTAGAGTATGCAACGTCGATTCCGTGAGGGAAGTATTCCGTATTATCGATGATTCCCGTAATTTCAAAGAAGTGAGAGAGATGATGCTCACTGCCCGATGCGGGGCGGGAGGAGCCTGCGAAGCTCATCATTATGCCGATGATAACGAGCGCTTCCATCAGCGCCTTGATGCTTGCCTCATCTCTTTTGAGAATGCCGTCGGCAAGCTCGATGTTTTTGTTTATCTGCTCATAGGTCGTATTGTAGATATAATCGCAGAAATACTCGCCGTTAACACAGTAGCTCAGCTTCCAGTCATTGAGTGCGGAGAATTTGCCGATAATATCACCGTAGCCTGCCTTTATCATATCGATAGGTGCGTTTGCAAGGACGGAAGTATCCGCAATGATTGCCTTGGGAAGCCCCGCGGAATAGGTGACCTTCATACCGTCGGTTATCATCGCCGCGCCCGTGGATGCATATCCGTCCATGGAAGGTGCGGTCGCAACGATTATGTACGGTACCTTGTTGAAGTGGGAAACGTATTTGCAGAGATCCTGAATTACTCCCGATCCGATACCTATTATAATATCTGCGTCTCCAAGATTGTCGGTCACCTCGGCAATTGCGGCTTCGCTGGGCACAAGGATCTCCGCACCGCTGAATATGACCTTCTTTATGCTTTTGCCGTTTATGGCGGACAGCGTTTTTTCGCCCGCGGCGGCAAAGGTGTTCTCATCGGCAACAAGTAAGATATTACGGTTATTTCGGCAGATATCCCTCAGCCTTTCGGTTGCGTTGCTTTCGATATATACGTATTCAATATCGCAGGTGTGCGTTTTCCCGCAACCGCAGTTAACACCCTTAAGCAAATTGTTTATATCCAAAATGTAGCCCTCCTCTGCATTCAGCGTAAAACATTACGTAATCATTCTATCATGTTTTTGTTTAAAAGTAAATCTATGCAGTATAAATTTCCACCGGTCACAAATAATAGTATCACGATTTGAAAATATTTGCGTAGGGCGGGGGCTTGCTCCCGCCGTAAAAACAAATGCACCAAACGGCGGGAGCATTCCCCCGTCCTACGATATGTGAATAAGGAGATAATTTATATATGAAAGCAAC
>JAZQFL010000136.1:0-6846 GCA_045539485.1 Eubacteriales bacterium | reverse complement strand
GGCTTTTTTGTATAGCTTTTCGAACGGCAAGCGGCGCTTACCGGTTTTTACGGCTGAAAGAACACGGCGGTGAACGTCCTCGGGGATCTCGGTATCTGCAAAGCCTTCGAGTAACTCTGCATCTGCTTTCACCGCTTCTTCCGATACTTCGGTAAGCAAACTCTCAAGACTGTTATCCGAGGTATTCATACAGCTTATCCCCCATAATTTTTTTCAGGTTTTCCTTGCCTCGGCTGACAAGCGAAGCAACGGCGCTCTCCGTGATGCCCATTGCATCCGCGGCTTCTTTGTAGGAAAAACCCATAGTGTATATCAACTTTATTGCATCGAGCTGGCGAGGAGGCAACGCGTGCAAAACACGGGCAACGTCATTTGCGGTCTCCGCATCGATTACTGTTTTTTCCGTGTTTTCGGAGGCGGGTAATTCAATTTCGCACAGCTCGCCTTCTTCGTCTTCAAAAAAAGGCTGAACCTCTTTTTTGAAGCGGCGCTTGCGCTTTCGGTAGCAGTCTATCGCGGCGCTTCTGGTATATATAACGATCAAGGATGCCGTTTTTGTGCTGTCAAAATCAACAAACTTTTCGATATTTTCGATGATTTTTATCATCACATCGCCCAAAATATCCTCGGCATCATACTTGTTTTTCAAATAATGAAGCGCAAGACCGTATATTTTGCTCCCGTACTGAGCGTATATCTTTTCCGCAAGCTCTCTTTGCGGCGGCTCCATTTCTGCAGTTAATAATAGAAGTAACAAGCAAGGTCCTTTCAGTTTATCGCGTACATAATGTGCAGATTTCGTATCTCACTATCTGTTATTCCGTCATTTACGGAATATGCGTGCTTTTCGAGGTCGTCGCAGGTGTTTTGGGTGAGGCCTTGGTTTTTTAATTCCTCGGAGATAAGAACTCCAATGTCCTCGATTATTTCCGTTTTCATCTTTGCCATATCTTCCATATTGTCGGTGCTGATAAGGTACTCAAGCGGCTCGGTGAGAGAACCGAGGATGGGAAGCTCGCGCATTGCGCGGAAGGACCATTTGTAAAAGGGTCTGTGGCGGCGGTTTAAAAGGAATACCGCCTGCATAGTGTGGCGCACGAACTCCGCGGCGGCAAGCTGGGCTGCCCCCGTTTCGCCGTGTTCGATACAGCGTTTGTAGTTGTATATGCCCGACTGCGCCATCATAATAAGGCTGCCCGCAAGCTTTTTGCGGAGTACGTTTTCGGGGATATCGGCAAGGGATGCGCGTATCTCCGTCATAATACCGAGATCGTCGCGGAATATCTCGCCGTTAATTGCGGCGGCTATGTAAAAATCGGGCACGTTCAGCCTTTGCATATCGTTTTTAAAGCCTCCGCGCAGACCCGTTCTCGGCTCAAAAAAGTCGCCGATACGGATAACGCCGCGCCTTTTACCGCCGACGGGGGTCACCTTCTGCCGCTTAAGACCGAAAAATTCCGAGGGAAGTGAAGCATACGCTCGCTCAAGGCGGAACTCGATCTTGCTGTCGACGATATCTCCGTCGGGTATGAACAGGCAAAAGCCCGGCTCAAAATCGTGGTCGGTGGATATTCCGTCGTCATATCCGAAGCATTCGGAGCCGTCGCCTGCCAGTCCGCAGGCAATAATGCCCTCAAGCTCGGGAAAGCGCTCGTGTATCATAGGAGCGCCGAACTGTCTGTAATATTCCTTTGCAATGTCAAGCCCTTTCATAGATCTCTTCCGCCCTTGTCTTTAATTCTTTGCCGTAGAAAAATCTGCCGTAGTGCATAAACACCGGTGCACATTTATCGCAAACGAATGCATAGTAGCCTTCGTTTGCGTATTTTTTTGCTTCAAGTAAGGCTTCCGCTTTGTCAAGGTATTCTTCTATTTCTTTTTCTCCGTCCTCCGCGCCCTTTTCCGCGGCGGTGAGGTCGGCTAAATTAAGGCAGGTTATCGCGGCATCGCATTCTCCGTTTTCCGTTTCAAGCATTATGCCGAGAGCTTTTTTAAATAGCTCCCTCGCCTTTTCGTACTCTTTTTCCGTGGTATAAGCGGTGGCGGCGTTGTTATAGAGCCCCGCAAGCAGGGAAGCGGGTGTGGGGAGTGACTCAAGTATTTTCCGCGAGCTTTCGTAAAGCTCTATCGCCTTTTTGTTTCTCCCGAATGCCTTGTGTACAGTTGCGGCATTTAAAAGCACGGTGCCGTGGCACCTTGTGTTTTCCTGTTTTAGCTCTCTTACAAGGAGGATAGCCTCGTTTGCGGCATCTGTTGCCTCCTCATTCTTTCCCATTTTGCGCATCAGACCCATCATTTCGTCAAGAAGCGTGAGCCTTGCGCGCATATCGCCCGTGCGGCTGCATTCGCCAAGCCAGTAGATAAGATGCCGTTCTGCACCCTCCGTATCGTTTTTGGAAAGCAGAGCATCAAGGCGCGAAAGCACCCTGTCAACGGGCACGGTCTCGCGCGGCTTTTCGGTTTTATAAGCATCGGTGCAAAACGGGCACGCGGGCTCAATATAATCCTCCGGTCTTAATATCTCTTTCATAACGCCTCGCAAAAAAATGGAATGGAAGCTGCCTTGATGCCGTTAAGTCTGAAAAGCGCAAACCGCTGTCATACTCGAGCGGAGAACCCTGCAGATTCTTCGGTCGCTTTGCTCCCTCAAGGATGACGGCAGGGTTCAAAGCGAAGGATCTTGCGGTTTGCTTAACTTAATGGCGTTGAAGTTGCCTTCCATTCCATTATAATATATTTTTTTGAATTTGGCAAGTGAAAGTCGATATCAGAGAATATCCGCAAGCTCATAGATAAGCTTTTCGCTTGCATCCCAGCCAAGGCAGGGGTCGGTTATCGACTTTCCGAACACATCGTCTGCCGCTATCTTCTGGTTGCCTTCCTCAATGTAGCTTTCGATCATAAAGCCCTTGACGAGCTTAGCGACGTCCGCATCGTGGCGGCAGCTGTAGAGAACGTCCTTACAGATGCGGGGCTGTTCCTGATATTTTTTGCCGCTGTTGGAGTGGTTGGTGTCAACGATAAGAGCAGGATGTGCTATTTCCGATTTTGCGTAAAGCTCGCAGAGGGTCTTGAGATCCTCGTAATGGTAGTTCGGAAGGCTCTTTCCGTTTTTGTCCACGTAACCGCGGAGTATGGCGTGGGCGAGGGGGTTGCCCTTGGTGCTTACTGCCCATTCGCGGTAAATAAAGGTATGCTGATGGGTTGCGGCAACTATCGCGTTCATCATAACGGAGAGATCTCCGCCGGTGGGGTTCTTCATACCTACGGGAACGTCGATTCCGCTGGATACAAGGCGGTGCTCCTGATTTTCTACGGATCTTGCTCCTACTGCAACGTAGGAAAGAAGATCGGAGAGGTAACCGTAGTTGGTGGGATAAAGCATTTCATCCGCGGTGCAGAGACCGAGCTCGGTGAGTACGCGTGTGTGGAGCGCACGAATGGCAAGAATGCCGTGGAAGGGGTCGGGCTTTTGGTTGGGGTCGGGCTGATAGAGCATGCCCTTGTAGCCGTCACCTGTGGTACGGGGCTTGTTGGTGTAGATTCTCGGGATAAGGATAAGCTTGTCGCTTACCTGCTCCTGTACTCTTTTAAGACGGGTGCAGTATTCCATTACCGCATCCTCGCGGTCAGCAGAGCAAGGTCCGATGATGAGAAGCTTTTTATCGCTTTCTGCGCGGAATACCTTTGCTATCTCCGCATCCAGCTTTGCTTTTGTCTGCTCTGCCTGAAAGGTTATCGGATACTGCTCCTTTACCTCAACGGGAGTGGGCAGCTTTTTTTCGTAGATCATAGACATTTTATTTTACCATCCTATCTGTTTTTATTTACAAAGTATTCCACGGCTTCGGCATAACCTGCTATGCCGCGGCCTGCAATTTTTATTTCTGCATAAAGGGAAACGTATGAGAACTTGCGGAATTCCTCGCGGTTATCAACGTCGGAGATGTGTACCTCCGCTGTGGGAATAGCCACTGCTTTGAGCGCGTCAAGTATTGCAACGCTTGTGTGGGTGTATCCGCCGGGATTGATGACTATGGCATCAAAAACACCGTAAGCCGCCTGTATCTTATCAACGATATCACCCTCGTGATTTGATTGATACAGCTCGCACTCACAGCCGCATTCTGCGCATTTATTTTCAATAAAGGTGCAAAGATCGGCGTATGTGGTCCTTCCGTATATGTCAGGCTCTCTGAGACCCAGCATATTAAGATTGGGGCCGTTAATTACAAGTATCTTCATTGTAATGCTCCTTTATTATCGCATTTGCGGTTTCTTCGGGGTTAGTTACCGCAACAGTGTGATCGGCTATAGCCTTATATAACGGCAAGCGTTTTTCGTAAAGTGCCTTGACTCCGTGCAGTGCGGAAAGCGGGCGGTCATCGGTTGCGAGAAGCGCAAGCTCGCGGTCAAGGAAATATACTCTTGCGTTCTGCCGCAGCGGGTCGGTGTTTTCGGGTATCGTAACAACACCGCCGCCCGTGGCTATCACCGCATTTGTCATAGCTCCTGCTTTTTTTACAGCCTCGCTTTCGCGCCGTCTGAACTCCGTTTCGCCGTATTTCCCGATCATCTCAGAGCAGGACATTTTGTTTGCTTCCTCGATCATTTCGTCGGTGTCAACAAACACCCTGCCAAGCTTTTCGGCAAGCACCTTTCCTACGGTGCTTTTGCCGCTTCCCGGCATACCTACAAGAACGATATTCCGTCTGTCGGCTTCAAATGTGCGGTAAAGCTTTTCAACCTCGTCTGCGTCATAGGTTTTTTCAAAAAACAGCTCGCAGGCACGGACTGCTTGATAAAAAAGCATATCAAGAGAGGATACTGCTTTTATGCCGCGCCTTTCCGCATCAAGCATCAGCGCGGTCTTAAGTGGGTTGTAGATAATGTCTATTACCGCTTCAAGTCTTGTAAAGCCCTCAAGTGAGAGGGGAGATGCACCGTTATCGGGATACATACCAACGGGGGTGGTGTTTACTATTATATCCGCATCCGAGTGCAATTCAAGCACGTTTCGGTAATTCAGTTCCCCCGTGCGCGATACGGTAAAGGCTGTTCCGCTGTGCTTTTTTGCCGTGTACAGAACGGTTTGCGCCGCACCGCCGCTGCCGAGCACAAGTATCTTTTTGCCTTTAAAAGATATATTTGCACGCTCAAGCGTTTTTTCAAAGCCGTAAATATCTGTGTTATAGCCGTAAAGTCCGTCAGCTTTTTTTACAACTGTGTTTACAGCACCTATTTCCTTCGCTTCGGGGGAGATACGGTACATATAGGGCATCACGGTCTTTTTATATGGAATGGTTACGTTGATCCCGTCAAAATCGCTTTCAAGGAACTTTGCTACGTCCTCCTCCGCAACCTCAAACAGACTGTAATCGGGGTTGGATAGAAGCGCGTGTATGGCGGGGGAGTGGCTGTGCTTCAGGGTCTTACCGAGAAGGCCCGAGCGGAATCGCTTTTCTGTTTCTAACATAGCGCCTCCGGGTACGTGCCGAGCCAGCGGAACACAGTGCCGTATTCCTCAACGGATGTAAGCGCCTCGCCGAGCGCGGGAGAATCTGCGGGCTCCTCAAGCGAGAGGTAAAAGCCGTAGGCTCCGTCATCAAGCGGCATGGATTCCAGCTTTTTAAGGTTTATATCAAACGTGTATATCCTTGTAAGCAGGGAAGCAAGTGCACCCGGTTCGTTTCTTGTGGATGCTATAACGTCGGTTATAACACTGTTTTCGTATATCTCGGGTTCCTTTGAGATGCATACAAAGCGCGTCTTGTTTCCGCTTTTATCCTGAACGCCCTCATTTAGCACGTCAAGCCCGTATATCTCCGCACAAGCGATAGAGGAAAGTGCGGCAATATCGCTTCTGCCGCTTTCCGCTACCGTTTTTGCGGCAAGTGCGGTATTGGGGCAGTAGGTAAGCTTAACGTCGCCGAGCGACTTCAAAAACGCGGAGCACTGGTTTATCGCCTGCTCATGGCTGAATATCTCTTTGATGTCTTCTTTTTTTGCACCTTTGTTTGCAAGCAGGTTGTGCTCCACACCTACGTACGCAGAGCGTACGATGTACACGGGATGTGTGAGAAGCAGGGAATAAACACCCGTAACGGCACCTGCGGTGCTGTTCTCGATAGGAAGTATACCGTAACGGCACTTTTCGTTTTCCACCGCTTCAACAACGGAAAGAAAGCTCGGTGCAAAGGTGATATCGGGGTCTTTTATCAATTTTCTTGCCGCCGCCTCGGAGAATGCCCCGCTTGTGCCCTGAACGCATACGGAGGCTTTTTCGGGGAACGGCACATCCTTTGTTTTTTCAATAGCCGCGGAGAGCTTTTTTGCCTCTTCTCCGCAACCGCCCAGCATCTTGTGCTGACGTGCACGGCTGACGGAAAGAAGCGTGTTATAAAGCACGTGCGCATAACCGCCGAGCTCGTCGCCCGCAAGCTTTTCTATTTTTTCAAGGAGCTGTTTTTCTCTGGTTGCATCAAGCACGGGCATACCGCGCTGTTTTTTGTATTCTGCAACTCCGAGGGTAATATCCATTCTTTCGCAGAAGGTCTCAACTATCCTTCTGTCGCATGCGTCTATCTTTTCGCGGAGAACGGAAAGATCGGTCGCGGATTCGCTTTTCGGTGCTTTGTCAAGCAATATATCGGTTATTGCAACCGCAACCGCCGCCTCGACTGCCGCCACGGCACGGAAAACTATGCACGGATCGTGTCTGCCGACAATAGTAAGCTTTCGGCTTTCCATTGCAGAAACGGAAATGCTGTCCTGCTCCTTTGCAATGGAGGGGGTGGGCTTTACTGCCGCGCGTACTATCACGGGCATTCCGTTTGTCATACCGCC
>JAZQFL010000135.1:0-4234 GCA_045539485.1 Eubacteriales bacterium | reverse complement strand
GGCTCGCTCCACGTTTCGCCCTTATCCTTGGATATGCGGAGTGCGATACCGCTCTTTGACAGGTCCTTTGTATATGTTTTTTCCGTTCTGTAGGAATAGGCAACAAGCAGATCGCCGTTTTGAAGCTCCACGGCATCTGCGGTGGCGTACAGAGTTCTGTCACCGCCCGCGAGAGTCTCGGACTTTGCAAGGAACTCAGCTTTTCCCCACTCCACACCGTCGGCGCTCTTCATATACATTATGCTCGGTCCCGTTTGACCCGTGTTATAGAAAAGAATGAAGCTTCCGTCCGAGAGCTTTTTGAGGCGGGGATAAAATGCGGTATTGGTGCCGAGCGCAGTTGCCCTGATGCTTACGGCATTACGGTAATCAAGCTCCACACTTGCTCCCTTTTCGCCTGCGTGGCTGTCGATAACTGCGGCATCGAGATTAAGCTCGCCTATCGCGCTTATTTTAATGGGTTCCTTTTTCACGTCCGTAACCTCCGAGGTAATGGGGTCGGTGGTATCGTCTGCAGATGTATCGGGCGGTACGGGATCGTTTCCGCACGCGCCGAGAAGCAGGGTACATAACAGGAAAAACGGCAAAAATGCCGTTTTTCCCTTAAATAGTTTTCTTTTCATCAGTCTTTTTTCCATTCAGCGAACTGCTTGTTAAGCTCCTCTATCTCCTTGAGCGCTCCGGATTCGGCTGCCTTATAGAAGGAGGAGAAGCGGTTGGTACGGGACTGCATAATGGTGGTAAGCTTATTGGTATAAGTACCTATTCTGTAGTAGATACCAACGTCGAAGCATCTGTTGCCGAAGATTATATCAAGGCAGGCAATGCTCTCTTCGTCCTTTACGTCACGTCCGATAAGGGTCTGGTCGTAATATGCGGGTTTAACGATGTTATAGGATTCGTAAGCGATAGCCTCGGTAAGAGCGCCGATCACGGGAATATCTTCATCGGAAATGTACTTTTCCACGCACATCATAACGGAATAGGTCGCTCCAACGTAGCTTCCGTACTCTTCCTGAGTTTCATCGTACTTGGGATAAGGAAGAATACCGAAATCAAGGCTGGAATCTCTGTGCTTGGGAACGGTGTTAAGCACTGTGCAGTTGAAAAGCGCACGGTTTTCGTCGAACATCTTTACACGCTCGGCATCCCACTTGGACTGGTCTACCTGAGTGATGTAATTGAAGCACTGATTTGCATCAAAGAATACGGATGCAAACTTGCTTATCATAGTCTCAGAGCGGTCGCTGTAAAGGGTAAGGGCAACCTCGCCGTTATCGTCAACGGTAGCGATACGGATACGGCTGCCGACCATTGCCGCCTGAAGCGCATCGTTCCAGGTAAGGATAGCGTAACGGTCTGCTACCGTCATCTTATCATCTCCGTTTATATCGTCGGAAACGTCCTTGCAGGTGCTTACAAACATATCAAGCGTCCACTTGCCGTCGTTTATAGCCTTATAAACGTCGGAAACGTTGATACCCTGTGTTTTGGCAAGATCCTTGGAGAAAAGAACGCAGTGCGTTGCCATATTGTCAACGGAGCTGATGTCACCCGTAGTGAAGAACAGTCTGCCGTTTATCGAAAGATCCTCATAAGCATCCTTATCCCACCACTTCTGCGAGCAATCAAGATAAGGGAGAGAATTCATATCGTAAAGGAAGTCGCCGATAGCAAGCTGAGCCGCATCGTAGGTAGATACCTCGCAGATAGCATACTGGCTCTCGCCCGCAATGAAGTCCTCCATTACCGCGTTGTAGCCGACACCGTTTCCGTTGCCGCCGCCGAATACGTCGTTATACTTGATAACAACGCCGTAATCTTCCTCTATCTTTGCGTTTCTCTTGGCGATAGCTTCGCTTACGAGCAGGTAACCGCCCTTGGATTCGTCGCCGAAATCGTTAAACTTTCCGCCTATACCGCTGCCCGCAAGCAGAACGTTATAGGTATAGCCGTCGTAATATTCATCGGGAATGTAATTGGGGCCGTCCTCGGGATATCTGAGCGGAACGGTGGTTACCGCATCGGTGGTATCGGGTGCATCGGTGGTGTCTGCAGGGGGCGTTACGTTACCGCTGCAGGCAAAAAGCGACGCCGCCGTAATGAGAACAAGCAAAAGCGCGATTATCCTTTTCATAGCTTCCTCCAAAAAAAGATTACATCATTAAGGTAACACATCTTAAAAACAGCGCACAAGACAAAAAAGATGTTTGTTAGGACAAATATTGCGGTCATTGCATCATTTGTTTCCATTTATATAATATCACGCAGGCACACGGCGGTCAATATCATTATGCCGTGTTTTTTTAACATTTTGTAATTTAGAGGCATTTATATTTGTGCAAAAGCGTTGATTTTCCGAAAAAACGCTGTTATACTTTGAGTATATCATTCAAAAGGAGCGGGCAGTGTTCAAGCAGAATCTACTTATAAACAAGCATCTTCCCATAATAAACCCGTATAGCTGCGGATGGCAGAAATGCCCGCCCGAGCACACGCCCGGGCTTCTTGTGCGTGATTTCTGGCTTATACACTACGTTATAAGCGGCAAGGGCACATATATCGAAAGAGGCGCCGCGCATACCGTGAGCGCAGGTGAGTGCTTTATCATCCGACCGATGGAAATAACGACCTATATTGCCGACAAGACCGACCCTTGGCACTATGTTTGGATCGGCTTTGAAACGGAGCTTGACCTGTCGTCCTATTTTCCCGAGCCGGTAATAGACGGAACAGCAATAAAGAGCATTTTTCTTTCTCTCACGGAAATAGACCGCGACCGCCCCAATTATGAGGAGCACCTTGCGGGTAAGATCTTTGAGATGATAGCTCTTCTCTCCGCATCGAACCTGCCGCCCTGCAAAACGAACAGCACCGTGGAGACCGCAAAGCACATCATGGATACATCATATTCCACGGTAAACATTTCAAAGCTTGCGGAAATGCTGCATATGAGCCGCGCACACCTCGGCAAAATATTCAAGGAAGCGGAAGGCATAACGATGCAGCAATATCTGCAGTCCTGCAGACTGCGCAAGGCGGCTACCTTTATGAAAGATATGAATATGTCCCCGGGGCAGGCAGGCTGTGCCGTCGGCTTCGCGGATGTATACAGCTTTTCCCGTGCCTTTAAAAGCTATTTCAAAATGACACCTACGGAATTCAAAAAGCAGTCGGCAAAGAATTTGTCCGTCGTTGTGAAGTGATAATATAGAAAAAAACGTAGAGATTTGCATAAAAAGAAGGCTCCCTTGTGCAAAGGGAGCCGGCGCGGAACGCGACTGAGGGATTGTTTTTGCTGATTATAGCTTTTAATAACCCCTCCGTCTCGCTTCGCGATCCACCTCCCCTTACACAGGGGAGGCTTTTTTGTGCATTTTAACAAACTAATGCGTATTCTTTATTTTTACTCAAACGCTCTTTCTATCTCCACCTTATACATCGCGCTCTCGCCTGCTACGCGTATGTCAAACTCCTTGCCGAGACAGCCCGTGGCGGTAAATGACTCCGTGCCGTTAATAACAAAATCGTGCCATATACTTGCCGTGTCGTAACAGTAGAGATATACTCTTGCGTTCCCCTCCGTTACCGATACATTTACAGTAAACGTTATGGAGTCGGTCTTTCCGCATGTCGACTGCGTTATATCCACACCCGACACCGGAGTTACGGATCGCGCTGAAACGTTATCCCCGTCGTGGTGATCGTCGATATCCGTGTAGCTTTTCTCTCCGCCGACCGCAAGCATAGGAGTTATCGAGCTGTAGCTCTCGTTTAATTCCGCACAAAGCTCATCTTCACCGAGAACGGCAAGCGAATAATCATCCGGACCGTTGTTGTCCGGTATGCTGCCAACCGACTTTCCGCACCCGAGCATAAAGCAGAAAAGCACAGCGCATCCGATTGAAATGATAAATCTTTTGCTGTTTCCCATATAAACCTCACAAACATCTTACCTACGATAACAATAAACCGAGGCGCACTTTACGGAGTGCGCCTCGGCGAATTTTATAACTCCATCAGTTTTTGCGCGCGGATATCGCGACCCTTGAAAGGGAACACGGAATACTCGCCGAAAAGGCGGGAGGTTATTCTGTCCGCATACTTTTCTCTGAGAGAATTCGCGTCAAAATTTGTGTTGATGATAACGGGCTTGCCCTTTATCATACGTGTGTTTATAAGCTCATAGAGGCAGGAAACGGAGAACTGATTGATAGCCTCCGCACCGAGATCG
>JAZQFL010000134.1:0-3211 GCA_045539485.1 Eubacteriales bacterium | reverse complement strand
ACCAAAGAAGGAGGTAAAGAACGTGTTTTCAAAGAAAACGACAGTGTTCGACAGGATACGCAACAATTTCGCGCCTATCGGGTTCATCGTAAAGCTTCAGAACAGCACTCTTTACCCCTTCTTTTTTGCTTTACTGTGCATTCTTTCGGGCATCGGAGACAAAACTGTATACGTACCGATGATGATCCTCCTTACCGCGCTCAGTGCATTTGCGGGTCTGTTTTCTCCCGATCTTAAGGTCTTTCTTGTTCCCGCCTTTATGATATTCTGCGCCATCGGTATGGATCTGCCCGAAGGGCATTACGAGCAAACACTGATACCCCCCACCTTTGACAGATCGTCGCTTCCTGCGATCATAATCTGCTTTGGCCTTCTGGCGCTTATACTGATCTACAGAATGGCGACCTCGGGCATTTTGAAGAAAATGCTCAGCCGCAGGGGCATCTTTCTGCCGGGAATACTGCTTATTGATGCAGCCCTGCTTTTAAACGGAGCTTTCTCCGCAAGCTGGAGAGTTGAAAACCTATTCTTCGCGCTTTTCACAGCGCTTCCGCTAACGGTGTTCTATATGCTGTTTACCGAGGTGCTCTCAAAAACGGAAAACGGCATCTCCTATGCATGCCAATGCCTTGTTGCGCTTGGCTGGACAGCAACGGTACAGATTGCCGTAATTGCTTATCGTATGCACTTGAACGATGCTTTTGGCGCGTACTGGAAGGGTGAGCTGCTTTACATTCACCGCGCACTTATCTCTCCCGCGTGGGCACTTCCCACCATAGTTGCGGGTATAATCGCAATAGCGATCCCCGCCGCTCTTTGCCTTGCGCGAACTGCGCGTCTCTCGGGATTTTACATAATTTCATCCGCAGTTTTTTTCGCTGCAACGGTGTTTATAGACACACGCTCAGCCATTGTTATGGGCGGAACAGTGCTTCTTATCGGACTTATACTCTGCCTTACGGGAAAAAATAAATACTTCAACCTTATTTTTACCGTTTTGCTGTTTGCCGCGTGTGCTTTTCTCCTTTCAAAAGTGATGGAGAAGAACGGACTTAACACCCGCGACGCACTTACAAAGCTTATCGAGCTAACGCGTTTTGATACAGGCGACGGATTCAACAGCTTCACAAGCGGACGTGTTGAAATATGGAAGCAAGGCATTGAAGCGTTTAAAGCATACCCCCTATTCGGCTCCGGCTTTATGGAGGGCGGTCATGCCGCAAACGAGATATATCACAAGATGTACCATAATATTATTATCGAATTTCTCGGTTCAATGGGAGTTTTCGGTATTTTTGCGTTTTTGGTACATATTAAGCACGGCCTTGAGGTAATGCTCCGCCGCCTTGATGCCGAAAAGACCCTCCTGCTTTTTGTACCTATCAGCATTATAGGTATGTCAATGGTGGACAATTTCTTCTTCTACCCCAATTTTCAGTTTATTTACCCCGTATTTCTAGCATGTGCGGAGATAGCGCTCGAAAACAAGCGCAAAGATCGTTTATCCCGCCTAAAAACGCCGGCCAAAGGCAAAAGACCGCACGTTGTATTTACATACGTTGAAGCGGGCAAGGGGCATATAGTTCCTACCCGTACGGTTTGCGATGCTTTCAGAAAAAAATACGGCGGCCGCTGTGATATAACCGAATCCCGCTTTTTCACCGAAACAGGCGACAAAAATCTTGAAAGCTCCGAAAAACTGTTTACAAGTGCGGTGCGCGGACATAATCTGACCCCCGTAATGAGCATACTCTGCAGGCTTGCAAATCTTATAGCGGGCGACACGTTTATGCTTTATTTCCTTTTTAATTACACAATAAGCGGTATGCGCTCCTCCCGTCCCGCGCTGAAACACCTCAAGGAGCTTGATGCGGACGTTATTTTTTCCGCGCATTGGTCAATTGCCTACCACGCAAACAGACTTAAGAAAAACCGCCCGTATACCGTATTCTTCTGCCCCGATATAATTCCAAACGGCGCCTTTAACGTAGACTGCAATAATTTTCTCATATCGAATGACACAGGCTTCAAACACGCAAAGAGCATACGTATGTTTGCGGGCGGGAATATCACAAGAGTGCCGTTTCCCGCACGCCCCGAGATATCCGAGCTCCGCAACGCGGACAAGCACGTGCTGAGAAAAAAGCTCGGGCTTGAGGATGTCTTTACGGTAACCTTAAGCGACGGCGGCTACGGCATAGCAAGAATGGAAAAAACGATAGACTGTCTTCTTGACTTTGCCGATCTTCCGATGAACGTAATTGCCTTCTGCGGTACAAATAAAAAGCTTTACACCAAGCTTTGCGCACTCAAAGACAAAAATCCGAACGTAAAGCTTATCCCCCTTGAATACACGGATAAGATAACCGAATATCTCGCCGCGAGCGATCTGTTTGTAGGCAAGGGCGGTGCCAATTCAATAGCAGAGCCTATATCGCTGGGTGTTCCCGTTATCATAACCAAGTGCGCAACCTATGTTGAAAGATGGATAAAGGACTATTACGTTAAAAACACAGGCGGCGCGCTGTATATTCCAAGCGCAAAAAAAGCCGCCCGCAAAATATGCAGTCTTGCACACTCGCCGCGACAGCTGTCGATATTAAAAAAGCCCCTCGCAAATATACCCGCCGCGGAATACGATGCAGAAAAAACCGCGGACGTTATTTGGGAGGGTGTTGAGCGGCTTCGCCGCTCAATCACGCCGTAGGCGTGTATATCATCATTGCGCAAGCCGTTTTATGTGATGATATAGTTGAAAATTATCTTGATTGGGGGTTCATGTTGTAATCCTGCACAGTTTTTAAGTTCAAAAAAGTTAAAATGTGTTTATGTTGAGAATATATTACACCAGCCACTCTAAATTGTAAATTTCATTCTTGGAGTGAGACAAACGAGCAAAGATATGCTATAATTCAGGTGTGATTTGGAATATTCGATAGTTTTGCACGGATACAAGAACAAACTGGATAATTAGAACTATTTTTATTTAGAAATGAATTAAACACTTAGACAAATAAGAATTTGGCGAGGTGAGTATACAACATGAAGATTCATAATGCACAGTATAAAATTGATAATGGCAGTATTTTGAACTACTATGAGGTTGGAACCGCAAAAAACAAATTATTACTGCTTCATGCCCAGGGGACAAACTCTTGTAGCTTCGATAATGTTGTTACAAAACTTGCAAAGTACTACCATGTGTACATGG
>JAZQFL010000133.1:0-6325 GCA_045539485.1 Eubacteriales bacterium | reverse complement strand
GGAGAAGGCTTTTTTTATTTGCTGTTATTCAGAAGGCTTACCATCTTACCTTCCAGCGCTCGCGGAGCTCTTCAACGGGCTCGGGGGCGCTTGCCTTTTTTTCGGGGGATTCTTTTTCGCAAAGCTCTGCGAGATGCTTTTCGAATACATCCTCGTCTACGGGCAGAGTTACGGTGCTGTTCGTCCAGGAGGAAACGTAAGCCGCGTTTGCGATGGAAAGGGAATTAAGTCCCTCTCTGCCGTCGGCTATCATTTCGCCGCCGTTAAGAATTGCGTTTGCAAACGCTTCAAGCACGGTTGCGTGTCCGTTTACGGACTCGTTTGCGATCTCCTCATACTCGGTCTTGGGTGTTGCAAAGCCCTTTTCGCAGGTAAAGCAGAACTCTCTCTCGGGAGTTTCAAGCTTCCACCATTTAAGCTTGCCGCCCTCAATAACTATCTTACCCTTATCGCCCGAGATCTCAAGGCGGTTGGTGCCGGGTGCTTCACCCGTTGTGGTTATAAAGGTTGCAACGGCGCCGTTTTCGTATTCGCCTATAATGGTAACGTCGTCCTCTATCGCAACATTGTGGTACTTACCGAAATCGCAGAGTGCGCGTACGGTCTTGGGCATTCCGAATATCCACTGCCAGAGGTCGAGGTTATGGGGAGCCTGATTGAGAAGCACTCCGCCGCCCTCTCCGTTCCAGGTTGCGCGCCACGTGCCGGAATCATAGTATGCCTGGGTGCGGTACCAGTTTGTAACTATCCAAACAAGGCGCTTTAATTCTCCGAGCGCTCCGCTTTTTACTATCTCGTGTGCCTTTACGTAAAGGGGAGTAGTGCGCTGATTGAACATAATTCCGAACTTAACGCCCGCCTTGTCAGCCGCCTCGTTCATCTCTCTTACCTGACGGGTGTAAACACCTGCGGGCTTTTCGGTCATAACGTGGATGCCGCGCTTGAATGCCTCAATAGCGTATGTGGGGTGGTCGTAGTGGGGAACGGCGATAAGCACCGTGTCTATCTTACCGGAATCGTACATTGCGAGCGCGTCGGTAAATTCCGCAACTCCGGGAAGCTTTTCGCGTGCGTACTCCAGCTTCGTTTCGTCAATATCGCATACTGCGGTAACGCTTACGGACGGGCAGAGACCTGCGGCTATATTGTCTATATGTCCCTTTCCCATATTTCCGATGCCGATAATACCTAAACGTATCTGTTCCATAGCTCTATCCTCACTTAATTAAATTTCTGATCGCTTCCGTGGCGGCGGCAAACGCCTCGCCCGCAGACGCGTATGCAAATTGGTTTATTTTAGTCTTTTCGCCGTTTTCAAGCTCGCCGAGTCCGTCAAATACTGTAAGATGCGGCTCAAGCGTAAGGACCTTGCCCGTGTAGCGCGAAAGGAGATACGGGAAATTTCCGATGCCCTTTCCCGCGGGTACTATGCTGCCGTCTGTGCTTGCATCCTTTATGTGCATGTAATCGACGTAGGGGGAAAGCAGTTCCCATGCCTTTACTGTGTCTTCGCCGCACTGAACGAAATTTGCGGGGTCAAATACCGCGCGGAGCTCGGGCAGTGCGCGGTGTATTATTGCGCACCGCTCTGCCGTGTCGCCGAAAATGCCCTTTTCGTTTTCGTGGCAGAGGGTAATGCCGCAGCCTTTTGCCGTTTCGCAAAATTCGGAAAGACGCTCGATCACCTTACCGGTGTATTTATCCGCTTCGCCCTTGGGCATATAAAAGCTGAATAGGCGTATGTTTTCAGCTCCGAGAATGTTTCCGAGCTCAAGACAGTGCTTAAGGCGGTCAAGCTCTTTTGCGGGATCTCCGTTTATATCCGCCTTTCCGCAGGGTGAGCCTACCGACCAAACGGATATGCCGTTTGCGTCAAGCTTTTTGCGTACTTCTTTGGCTTTTTCCGCGGTGATAACGGAAATGTTCTCGCCGTCAACGCCGCGGATCTCAAGCAGTTCGATGCCGTTCTTTTTAAGTGCGGCTATCTGCCCGTCAATAGTCTTGTCCGCTTCGTCGGCAAATGCGCACAATTCAAAATTTCTCATTCAAAGCCCCTCGCCTTCAGGTAAGCGTAGCTTCGCTTTAAGCATTCAAACGGATCCTCGCCTCCGCAGTCGTCCTGCTCAACGAGCATATATTCCGTGCCCGCCGCTTCTGCCTTTTCAAACACGCGGTCAAAATTGATGTTGCCTTCGCCTACTACTGCCATCTTGGGGCCGAATGCGTAATCCTTTAAATGTATGCAGGGCACTCTGCTCGCGAAGGTCTCTATTACCTTTGCAGGGTCGGCGCCTCCTGCCTGTATCCAGTATGTATCAAGGGTAAAGCCCATAATATCGGGCGAAAAATCCTCGGCAAGATGCTCAAGAACGGTTTTGCCGTCGATCTTGATAAACTCGGTTGCGTGGTTGTGGTACATAAAGTACTTGCCGTGGCGTGCAAGCTCCTCGGCTACGGGACGGTAGATACGGCAGAAATCCTCGTAATTCTCGCGCTCGCCCGTAAACTTGTGGTAGCCGAGTCCGACGTTCTTACAGCCGATGACGCCGTGTGCCGCGGCGGCAGCTGCCGTTTTTTCTGTCAGTATCTCCTTCTTTGTGTGGGTAAGCACGCAGGTGAGTCCGTTTTTTGCAAGCTCAGTTGCAAGCCATTCGGGCTCCACGGCGCAGGTGCCGGAGATCTGAACGTGCTTGTAGCCTATATCAGCTACTTTTTTAAGTGTTTCGGAAAATGCCTCGGGAGTTTTGCAGAATTCGCGTACAGTGTAAAACTGTGCTCCTATCTTCATAATATCACCGCCTTTTACAGTCTTTGGTTACAGTATAGTATAAATGCTTTTGCATTTGAATTGCTGTTTTTGCTGTTTTATATTGCAAAAACGCGCATTATGTGTTAATATTGAGGTATGGATATACTGAACGAACACAGACAAAAGGGAATATACCTTAAGCACGCGGTAACGGAAAGACCCGACGACCGCGCTTTTCCCATGCACGTGCACGGCACGGCGGAGATATATTTTTTTGTGGACGGTAAGATAGATTATCTTGTGGAGGGCTCTGTTTATTCACTGCGCAAGGGGGACGTACTGCTTATCCGCCCGTCCGAAACCCACAAGCCGAGAATAGCGGACAGCATAAGATACGAAAGGTACAACGTCAATTTTTCTGCCGATATGTTCGCCTCTCTTGACCCCGAGCGGCGCCTTCTGCGTCCGTTTTTCGACAGACCCCTCGGCAGGGGAAATCTGTACAGCGCGGCGGAGCTTGGCGAGCTTCCGCTGGAGCGAATGTTCAGCGAGCTTTGCTATGCCGAGGAGGACGAATACGGCAAAAGGCTGAAGATCTCTGCATTTCTTATGCGTGTGCTTGAATGCCTCAACAGCGCGTATTTGAAGCGCGGAGCGGGGGAATACGTGGAGGGCGGCCGCCCTTCGGAGATGGTGGAGTACGTTAATGCCAATCTGTTCGGGATAAGCTCGGTCTCCGACGTTGCTGGGCATTTTTACCTAAGCACCTCGCAGTTTACCAGAGTGTTCAAGGCGGCAACGGGTGCATCCCCTTGGGATTACATAAAGACCAAGCGCCTCGCCGCCGCAAGAGAGCTGATAAAGAACGGAAAAAACGCAAGCGAAGCGGCAGCAAGGTGCGGATTTAACGATTATTCGGTGTTTTACCGAAGCTATGTGCGCAGATACGGCCACGCTCCGACGGAGAAATAAAACAAAACCTCGAATGAAAACAGGCTTTGCCGCATCTTAACCGCGGGTGCGGTACAATCTCAACAGAGACTTATCTTGAGGTGCTTATGACGAAAAACATCTTAAAAAATACAGCCGTTATGATGGGAGTGCTTCTGCTTTCCTACGGGCTCGGCTTTGTAATGCAAAATGTATTTGATATATGGGAGCATATAACGACGGTATTCGTTTTTGCTGTATTCCTTATATCCCTTATTACAGACGGATACGTTTACGGTATCGCGGCAACGCTTATAGCGGTGTTTTCGGTAAACTATGCGTTTACATATCCTTATTTCAACGTGGATTTTTCGGCACCCGCGAGCATCTTTTCCGCGGGGGTAATGCTTATCATCTCTCTTTTGACAAGCGCGTTTACCACCAAGCTGAAAAGGTGGCAGGCGTTGAAGATGGAGGGCGAAAAGGAAAGAATGAGGGCAAATCTCCTCCGTGCGGTATCCCACGACCTCCGCTCTCCGCTGACCACGATATACGGTGCAAGCTCGGCTATCCTCGATAACGGCGAAAGCCTGACAGAGGCGCAAAAAATAAAAATGGTCAGAGGCATCAAGGAGGATTCCGAGTGGCTCATCCGTATGGTCGAAAATCTGCTTTCGATCACGCGCATCGACAGCGGCAAGGTAAAGCTTATCAAAACACCCACGGTGCTTGAAGAGCTTATCGACTCGGTAATAGTGAAATTCAAAAAGCGCTATCCCGAACAGAAGGTGGAATTGGAGCTTCCCGACGAGCTCGTCCTTATTCCCATGGATGCTATCCTCATCGAGCAGGTAATTATCAATATGTTGGAAAACTCCGTACATCACGCAGGTGATTTTACAAGGCTTTCGCTGAAGGTGTCCGTTTGGGGCGGCAAGGCGGTCTTTGAAATATCCGACAACGGATGCGGTATAGAGAAAGAGCGGCTTGACAGCATATTTATGGGATATTACGAAAAAGACCCGGAGACGGCAGACACGCAGAAGCGTAACGCGGGCATCGGTCTTTCCGTGTGTGCGACCATAATTAAGGCTCACGGCGGAACTATCACGGCAGAAAACGGAGAGGACGGCGGTGCGGTCTTCCGTTTTGATCTGGCAACGGAGGAGGCGGAAAAGGATGACCAACAATAAATACAAAATACTCCTCGTTGAGGACGATGAAAATATACGTACCTTCGTTACCGCACTTCTTGAAGCTAACGGTTATCAGGCGGTGACGGCGGCAAGCTATTCCTCGGCAAAGGTAATGTATGCATCTCATATCCCCGACCTCGTTATTCTTGATCTCGGACTTCCCGATCGTGACGGAACGGTGTTTCTCCGCGAGCTTCGGCAAAAGGAGCTTACCCCCGTTATCGTGCTATCGGCAAGAAGCGAGGAAACGGAAAAGGTAAAGGCGCTTGACCTCGGCGCAAACGATTACGTTACCAAGCCCTTCGGCTCTGCAGAGCTTCTTGCGCGTATCCGCTCGGCTGTGCGCACTAACCGCTTCAGCTCGGATGAGGGCAAGCTCCCAGGCGGTAAATTTACTCTCGGCGAGCTTATCATTGATTACGATTCGAGAAGGATATGGATCGCCGGCGAAGAGATAAAGCTGACACAGACGGAATATAACATCTTGGCGTTCCTCTCGGAGCATTGCGGAAAGGTCATGACTTATTCGGCGATCATCAAAGCCGTATGGCGCGAATATCCGAGCGAGGGCAGAATAAAAAAATTACAGGTCAATATGGCAAATATCCGCAAGAAATTAGGAGCAAGACCGGGCGAGAGCAATTATATCGTAAACGAGCTCGGTGTCGGTTACCGAATGGACGAAAACCAATAAAAATTTGTTTACAAAGTTGTTCTTTACCGAATCTTAGCCAAAGACATGTTATTGTTTCTAAGGCGGGCAGGCTCGGTGCTGACCGAGTGTATCTGCGCGAAAGGAGATAAAAATGTTAACAGCAGAAGAAATTATGCAGCTGGTTCAAAGCCTTATCTGGCTGCTTGCGGGTGTCGGAGTTTTCATCGTAGGTATGAATTTTATGGGCGACGCCCTTGAAAAGAGCGCAGGCCGCGGAATGAAGAGCCTGCTTGAAAAAATAAGCAATAACCGTTTTTCGGGTGTAGGCATAGGTGCAGGCGTTACGGCAATAATCCAGAGCTCGTCCGCAACCTCGGTAATGGTCATCGGTCTTGTAAACGCAGGCGTTATGACTCTTATGCAGGCGACCCCGATCATTATGGGTGCAAATATCGGTACAACGATAACGGGTGTGCTTGTTGCGTTGAAGAACGACTATTTCAATATGGTAATGTATCTTCTCGCGTTTGCGGGAGTCATGATGGGCTTCTTCAAGCAAGAGAAGGTAAAGATACTCGGCAGTCTTTTCTGCGGCTTGGGCCTTATATTTGTCGGACTTGAGGTCATGAGCAGCGAGCAGGCATTCGGAAATCCCCTTGTTGAAAATATGTTCACGAATATTTTCCAAAGGATAGATTTCCCTCTCCTGCTTATCTTGGTCGGCGTGGTCTTCACCGCGCTTATTCAGAGCTCGTCCGCATCTACGGGTGTTGTTATTACCATGGTCGGAGCGGG
>JAZQFL010000132.1:0-8206 GCA_045539485.1 Eubacteriales bacterium | reverse complement strand
CAAGGTTTTCTACTATATTTATAGGAACAAAACCATACCTTTTCCCTTCGTAACAACAAAAAACCCGCTCGGGCGACCGAGAGGTTCTTTGTATTTATTTGTGATCACTCAACGTTGCCGGACTGGAAGAATCCGTTGATTCTTGTGAGGTCTGCATTTGCGGCCTTCTCAAACTTTGTATACATGGACGCGAAGTCGGTGGACTTATCGCGGAGCAGGTAACCGAGCTGGGTGCCGTAGGTACCGATCTTGTAGAAGAGGCCGAGGTCGTAGATTCTGTTAGCGAAGATGATCTCAAGTGTTTCTGCACTTTCCTCATCCTGAACGTGACGGCCGACAAGAGTTCTGTCATAATATGCGGGAGTTACAAGCTCCTTGGAGTGGTAAGCCATCGCCTCGGAGATAACGCCGCTTACCTCCTCGTCGTATACGTCGACGGGAATGCAGTACATAGCGGTCTGATAGCCGGCAAAGCCGCAGGAGTAATTTTCCTGATCCTCGGAAAGCTTAGGCATGGGAAGGATACCGTACTCAAGCTCAGTATCACGGAACAGAGGGAGCGCCTTAAGGTACTCGTGGAGGAAGAGTGCCTGACCCTGCATGTACATCTTATCCCAAGCAACGCCGCCCGACATATGCTGGAAGTTGATAACTGACTTGTCCTGAGCAAGTCCTACATACTTCTCAACCATAGCGATAACTTCCTCGTTATTGAGGCCGAGAACGAGCTCGTCATCCTCGATGTAAGCAATGGTGTTGCCGGAGCCGTTGATAGATGC
Source organism: Eubacteriales bacterium (assembly GCA_045539485.1). Classification (GTDB taxonomy): domain Bacteria; phylum Bacillota; class Clostridia; order Oscillospirales; family CAG-272; genus RUG12395. The sequence goes on along the minus strand of JAZQFL010000132.1, from coordinate 7,427 downwards.
GGTAAGCATTGCGTCCCAAGTGATAAGACCGTACTTATCGTTGGAGTCAAGCACGTCGTCACCGTTAAGGTCCTCGCTTACCTGCTTGCACATATCGGCCATTACGTCAATGGTCCACTTGCCATCTCTTACAAGCGCGTAAAGATCGCCGAGGTTCTTCTCCTTTGCGATGCTCTTGTTAAAAATGGTTGCGAAGGTGTACTCCTTATCAAGGTAAGAGATATCACCGGTGGTGAAGTAGGTCTTGCCGAAGATGCTGGTATCTCTGGTTGCGTTCTGGTCCCACCAGGACTTCTCAAGCTCTATATAAGGAACGTCCTGCATATCCGCAAGAAATCCGCTGTGAGCAAGCTGGCAAACACCGAATACATCGATAAGACCCGCATCATAGAGGGTATCGCCCGCACTGCGGTTTGCCTGAAGACGCTCAACAGCCTTACCTGCCTTTGTGGTGTACTCCTTGATAACCTCAATGGAGATACCGTATGTATCTTCAACGACAGTATTGCGTTTGTAAACCGCCTCGTCGAGCACAAGGCCGTTATCCTTGAACTCAAAGGGCGTGGGAGGGTTGGTCATAAGCGCGGTACAGAGGATAGTGTACTCATAACCGTTAAGGAAGTAGTTTTCCGGTACTACGAGAGTTTCAACAGGCTCTGTGGTAACGGGCTCGGCGGCGGGAGCGTCTGTGGTAACTGGGGGTGTTGTGCCCCCCGCGGCAGCGCCGCCGCAGGAAACAAGCGCCGCCAGCACAAACATGAGAGAGAGCGCGAGGCATACAATTTTTTTTGCCATAATATTTTCCTTTCTTGTATACTCGGCATTCGCGGATTTTTTACAAAAATTCCTCGCAATGCCTTTACTTTTTACATTTTTTATGATACCATTTCTGTGAGCCGCAGTCAATGGCGTTTTGCCCTGCCAATGTACAAAAAATCTTTTTTCTGTTACAAAAATCCCTTATCGAGGAAAACATTATGCTTGATAATTCTTTTAAAAGCCCAAAAAAATCGTTTAAAAAATCCGCTTCTCAAGATTTTATTTACATTTCCCCGTTCAGCTACAAAATGGGTGACGTGCTTTACGTGGAAAGCATGGGAGTTACACAACCTACTCCCAATTACAGGATAGAAAGATACCGCACGGGCACGAAGCGCTTCGGAATTTACGTTTTTGAGTACGTATATTCCGGAAAGGGATATATTGAATGCGAGGGTATCAAATACAGCGTCGGTGCGGGGGATCTTTACTTTCTCAACAACAACACCTCGCACATCTATTACTCGGATCCGAACGAGCCTTACAGAAAAATATGGATAAACGTACGCGGCTCCCTCGTGGCAAAGCTGCTTGAAGCATACTCCGTTACCTCACCGGTGGTCGTGCTGCCGCTTGACGTGAAAAGCATTTTTGAAGAGATACGCGACATTTTCACCGAAAAATCCGACCTTGAATCCAAGATTGAGCACACCGGCATCTGCCTACACAAAATAATCGCGCAAATGGACAAGGGGCTGCGCAAGGAGGAGCTTAATATTGACCTCCCGCAGAAGCTGAAAATGTATATCGATAACAGGGAGGATTTTTCTCTTACAGTTGAACAGCTTGCGGAAAGGTTCCACCTTAACAGCAATTACACCACCTCGGTATTCAAGCGAAAATACGGCACAACGCCGAAGCAATATATGCTTGAAAGGAAGATGACACATGCAAAGCAGCTGCTCGCAAACAAGAACTGCGAGATAAAGGAGATAGCCGCAACGCTTTCCTTTTCAAGTGTTTATCATTTTTCAAATACCTTCAAGCGGCTGACGGGGCAGACCCCGAGCGAATTCAGAAGATCTACAAAACAGGTGTAATTATCGCACCGCAAATATTGACAATTGCGAATATTATATTATATAATATTTTGAATACATATTTTGGAGAGATACTATGATATACAGTATGACAGCCTTCGGACGCGGAGTTCTGCGTACCGAGGAGCACGACATAACAGTTGAGATACGTTCCGTAAACAATCGTTTTCTTGACTGCACAGTCAAGCTTCCCCGCATTTATTCCTTTCTTGAAGAAAGAGTAAAGGCGTACATCTCCTCCCGAGGAGTTTCAAGGGGAAAGGTTGAGGTCTATATCGGAATCGAGTCCCATTCCGCCGCAGGTCCTGCCGCAAAGCTTACGCTGGATAAGGAATACGCACGAGCATATATTGCAGCACTTAAGGAGCTTGGCGAGGAGTTCGGACTGCATGACGACATAACTCTTATGAGAGTTGCCGCAAACCGCGACATATTCCGCACCGAGAAAGCAGAGCACGACGAGGAAGAGGATTGGCAGATGATACTGCCCGTGCTTACAGAAGCTATGGATATGTTCATCATGGCACGCGCAAACGAAGGAAAGAAGATAGAAAAGGACATCCGCGCAAAGATAGCGGGCATCGAAAAGATGACTCCCGACATTGCCGCACAGTCCGAGCAGGATACCCTTACCCGCAAGGAAAAGCTTGAGGAGCGCATCAAAAAGCTTCTCGGCGAGGAGGGCATAGTTCCCGATGAGGGACGTCTGCTTACCGAGTGTGCCATATTTGCGGATAAGATAGCGATAGACGAGGAGCTTGTAAGGCTCGCAAGCCACTTCTCCGCATTCTACGAGATTCTTGACAACGGCGGTGCCGCAGGCAGAAAGCTCGATTTCCTTTTGCAGGAGATAAACCGCGAAACAAACACGATAGGAAGCAAGTGCTCGAACCTTTCCATAAGCCGCAAGGTGGTGGAGATAAAGAGCGAGCTTGAAAAGATACGCGAACAGATACAGAACATCGAATAGGAGCTTTTATGAAATTCATAAGCATAGGCTACGGAAACGTAGTTGCATCCGACAGGGTCGTTGCGCTCGTCAGTCCTGACAGCGCTCCCATTAAGAGACTTGTTCAGGACGCGCGCGACGCAGGCAGAGTTATCGACGTTACCTGCGGAAGAAGAACGCGTTCCGTTATAGTAACAGACAGCGAGCACGTCATCCTTTCCGCTATCCAGCCCGAGACTATTTCATGGAGTCTCAACGGCAAGCAGTCCGACGATGACGGCGAGGAGGAGAACTGATGGAAACAGGCTTCTTCAAAAACAAAAAGGGACTTCTCTTCGTTGTTTCCGGCCCTGCGGGAAGCGGCAAGGGCACGATAATGAAAATGCTTATGGAAAACGGAGACGATTACGCGCTTTCCGTTTCCGCAACCACACGCGCCCCCGGAATAAACGAGCGCGACGGAGTGGAATACCACTTCAAGACCCGCGAGCAATTCGAGGATATGATAAAAAAAGGAGAGCTGCTTGAATATGCCGAATACGTCGGCAATTACTACGGCACACCCAAAGCCCCCGCGCTTGAAATGCTAGCAACGGGAAAGCATCTGCTGCTTGAGATCGACGTTGTGGGCGGCTTGCAGATCAAAAAGGCATATCCCGAGGCTATACTCGTTATGATAGTTCCCCCCGGAGCCGAGGAGCAGGAGCGCCGCCTGCGCGACAGAGGCAGGGACAGCGAGGAATCCATCCTCCGCCGCCTTGAAAGAGCCAAGGAAGAGCTCCGTCAGATAGACCGCTATGACTACATACTTGTAAACGAAACGGGCAAGGCAGATGAAACGGCAAACGCATTCCGCGCAATTACCGCAGCAGAGCTGAACGCAGTTTCCCGCACACCGGATGTATATAACACTTTTTTCGGTAAATAATAACATCTAAACATATTTTCATATTGACATATTCTTGAAAGGAAATTACCATGATTAAGCCCTCTATTGAAGAACTCACCAAAGGAAAGATCAACCGTTACGAGCTGGTTCTTGCTACCGCAAAATGCGCGCGCGAGCTTACCGATGATTATACCGAGCGCCGTGCAGAAGCAGAGCGCAAGATAGCAAGCAAGGAGACCGACAAGACCATCGCCGCTATGCTCAAGCTTGAGGCAAGCGACGAGAAGGCAGTTAAGGCAGCAATCAACCGCATCAACAGCGGCGAATACATTATCGACAAGACCGAAGAGTAAAAGCTGAGAGACATGAGCGGATTTGTAAAGGTACACATTCTGGACGTTCCATACCACGTTGACCGTCCCTACGATTATTTCGTTCCGGACGCATTGACGGGAGAGGTCTGCCCGGGAGTATTTGTTACCGTACCTTTCGGCAAAACCAACCGCCGTGTTACCGCGCTTGCGGTATCGCTTTCCGATACCTGCGAATACGAAAACGCAAAGCCCGTGCTTGCCGTAAACAGCGAGCGTTTTGCGCTGAACAATAATCAGCTGGAGCTTTGCGCATATATGAAAAAAACTTATTTATGCACGGTGGGAGAGGCGGCTCGTACGCTTCTGCCCGCCGCTGCATTTTCTGCGGTAAAGGAGTTTTTTGTGTGTGCTTCTCCCTATAACGGTAAAAGCGCATCCGAGAGTGCCGTATATAATCAAGTGGCGCTTCAGGGCAGGATGAATGCACAAAAGGCAAAGGAGCTTTTCGGCGAAAGCGCTCCCGAGCTGCTTGCTTCTCTTTGCCGCAAGGGTTATCTCAAGCGCGACTACGAAATAAAGGAAGCGTCAAACGACATATTTACCGTCACGGTACATCTTGCGGTAAGTGCCGAAAAAGCATTGGAAGCCGCAGAGGGAGAAGGACCTTACGCACTTCGCGGAGCAAAGCAAAAGGAGCTTCTTAAAGCCCTTATCGACCTTGACGGATGCGAAAAAGGATTTCTCCTTGAAAAAGCCTCGGCAACCTCGGCACAGCTGAAAAGCCTGTGCGAAAAGGGGCTTGCATTCGAAAAAAAGGAAGAAGCTTACCGCAACCCCTACTCGGAAATAAAGATCGACCCTACAAAGAAAAACATTTTAAGCGACAGCCAGAGAGCCGTGTATCTGCGGCTTAAGGATATGTTTGAATCGGGCAAGCCGTGCGCTTCCCTGCTTTTCGGAGTTACGGGAAGCGGAAAAACGCGCGTTATCAAGGCAATGATAGACGAGGTGACCTCAAAGGGGCGCTCCGTTATACTGCTGGTTCCCGAAATATCTCTTACACCGCAAACAGTTACGATATTCTGCTCCTTTTACGGAGAGCGTGTTGCAGTCCTTCACTCCTCCCTTTCGGCTGGCGAGCGCTTTGATGCTTACAAGCGCATACGCGAGGGGCTCGTTGACGTGGTCATCGGCACGCGGAGCGCAGTTTTTGCGCCTGTAAAGAATCTCGGCATGATAGTACTTGACGAGGAGCAGGAGCATACATACAAATCGGATACCGACCCCAAGTACCACGCACGTGACATTGCGCGCTTCAGATGCGCAAAGGAAAATGCGCTGATGCTGCTCTGTTCGGCAACTCCGAGCGTGGAAAGCTTTTACAAGGCAAAAAACGGTCAGTACGAGCTGCTGACCCTCAAGGAGCGCTACGGCGGCGCAAAGCTGCCCGAGGTACTTGTGTGCGATATGCGCGACGAGCTGAGAGGCGGAAACACTTCCCCATTTTCGCGAGAGCTGCTTGAGCGAATGGAGGCTTTAAAGCCCCAAGGAGAGCAAGCAATTATATTTTTGAACCGCAGGGGATATAACAGCTTTCAGCTGTGTATGTCGTGCGGCGAGACCGTGCAGTGCCCAAGCTGCTCCGTTACCCTTACAAGGCACAGAGAAAAGACCGAGCACGACGGCAAGATGCTTTGCCACTACTGCGGCTACAGCTGCTCCGTGCAAAAGAAATGCCCCTCCTGCGGCTCCGATAAGCTGACCTTCATGGGATGCGGAACGCAGATGGCAGAGGCGGAGCTTGAACGCATCCTTCCCGAGATGACGGCAATACGAATGGATGCCGACACGGTAACCACAAAGGAAGCCTATTCCTCGATAATCGGAAGCTTCCGCGAGCACGAAGCTGACGTTCTTCTCGGTACACAGATGGTTGCTAAGGGACACGATTTCCCTATGGTCACCCTTGTCGGTGTGTTGAACGCAGATTCTTCCCTCTCTCTCGGAGATTTCAGAGCAAACGAGCGCACCTTCTCTCTTATTACTCAGGTAGTGGGCAGAGCGGGACGCGCACAGCGCGGAGGGACGGCTGTGGTGCAGACCTTCAAGCCCGATAATGAAGCGCTCGCGCTTGCCTGCAGAGGAGATTACGAGGAGTTTTACGCCGAGGAGATAAAGCTCCGCGAAAGCTATCTCTGGCCTCCGTTTTGCGACATTGTAATGCTTACGCTCACCGCAAACGACGAGGATGCCTTAACCCGCGCCGCCGCAAGGCTTTCGGGGACCTTCGGCAAATTCATAGAAGATGAATACAAGGACGTAAAGGTGATCGCCTTCGGTCCTTTTGAAGCCCCCATATACAAAATTTCGGATAAATACAGACTGCGGATGGTAGTAAAGTGCCGTCTCAACAGCCGCGCCCGTCTTCTCTTTGACGCATTGCTTTGCGCATTCGGCGACGGCGGCAAGAATGGTGTTACCCTTTCCGCAGATTTCAACCCAAGCAGCATATAGATGCGCGCTTTGGGCATTATAAAGAGGTGTTACTATGGCAATACTGAACATTCTTAAAGAAGACGATCCCGCTCTCCGCAAAATTTGCCGCAGAGTTGAGGAGAACCCCCCCCGCACGCTTACTTTGCTTGACGATATGGCAGACACCATGCGCAAGGCAGGCGGATGCGGACTTGCGGGACCGCAGGTGGGCGTCCTCCGCCGCATCGTAGTTATCGAAACCGATGAAAGCGGTCTTATCGAGCTCATAAACCCCCAGATAATCAAGACCTCCGAGGAAACTCAGGAGAGTTATGAGGGATGCCTCTCTCTTCCCGGCAAGTGGGGCATTACCAGCCGCCCCATGACCGTCACGGTAAGAGCGCAGAACCGCAAGGGCGAATTTTTCGAGATCACGGGAACAGAGCTGCTTGCCAAGGCATTCTGCCACGAGCTTGACCATCTTGACGGTATTCTTTATACCGACGTTGCCCTTCACATGCTTACCCGCGAGGAAATGATCGAAGACGGACTTATTGACGGCTGAGGTGTAAAATGAGAATAGTTTTTATGGGTACTCCCGATTTTGCGGTCCCCTCGCTTAAAGCGCTTCACGCGGCAGGCCACGACATAGTTGCCTGCGTAACCAAGGGGGATGCGCCCAAGGGCAGAAAGATGATCCTTACTCCTCCCCCGGTTAAGGTAGCCGCAAACGAGCTTGATATCCCCGTATATCAGCCGAAAACTTTACGCGATGAGGCCTTTGCCGAGCTTCTCTCGAAGCTTGATCCCGAGCTTATCGCAGTTGTCGCTTTCGGTAAGATACTCCCCGTAAACGTACTTGACTATCCCAAATACGGCTGTATCAACGTGCACGGGAGCCTGCTTCCGGAGTACAGAGGTGCCGCACCCATGCAACGCGT
>JAZQFL010000131.1:0-4683 GCA_045539485.1 Eubacteriales bacterium | reverse complement strand
AAGCCCATTCTTGCTGAGGCTATGCAGATGGGTGACGAGAACCATACCCGTCAGACCGCTGCAGACCTTCTCTTAGATAAGAAGGTCCTTCCCGAGCTCTTCAAGCTCGATATGCCTAAGGAAAAGATCATGAAGTTTCTCGACTACATCGTTGAGACCCCCAGGTTCTTCCACTGCTTCGGTCAGGGCGCAAGCCGTGCGGCTATGCTCTCCGCAGTCGGCACTCCCTACTCCACCATGGTTACCGCTATCTGCGGAAACGGTGTTGAGTTCGGTATCAAGGTTGCAGGTCTTGGCGACGAGTGGTTCTGCGCTCCCGCTCCTATGATGAAGGGTAAGTACACCTCCTCCTCCTTCAAGGAAAGCGATCAGCTTCCTTGGATCGGTGACAGCTGCGTAGTTGAGTGCGCAGGTATGGGCGGTATCGCCGCAGGTGCTTCTCCTATCGTATGTAACCTCCGCGGCCTTAAGCTCAAGGATGCTATCGGCATCTCCCGCGAGATGGAGCAGATCTGTATCGCCCGCAACTACAACTTCCCCATTCCTAACCTCGACTTTGACTTCCTCCCTGTTGGTATCGACATCCGCAAGGTCGTTGAGACCGGCGTATGCCCCGAGATCCACGGCGGTATGTTCAACTACACCGGCGGACTTATGGGTGCAGGCTCTGCCCGCGTTCCTATGCTCTGCTTCGAGAAGGCTATGAAACGGTTTGCCGAGAAGTACGGCAACCTCTAAATCAACTAAAAATTTCCCCAATACTTCGTTGCGCCGAAAAGAGCAGCTCGACTTACGGAAGTAAGCCTTCGCTTTGCTCTTTTCGCCGCGCCTCGTCTTGAGAAAATTTTTCTGTTGATTTCAATTACAATTTTGGAGAACCGCGCTTTGCCGCGGTTTTCCCATACAAGAGGAAAAAATGAAAGAAATTCGCAACGTGATCGTGCTTAACTTGGGCTCCACCAGCTTCAAGTTCAAGCTTTTCGATTTTGCAAATAACGAAAAGGTGCTTGCAACCGGCGAGATCGAGAATATCGGTACCGCAGGCGGTGCATACAGCATCTCTACAGGTGATAACACCGTTAAGGGCGCATGTGACTGCAAGGTACACGGCGATGCATTTGCACTGCTTATGGACGCGCTTACCGATGCGGGCATTCTCAAGGGACTTGACGAGCTCGATGCGGTAGGCTACAAGGCCGTTCACTGCGGTGCACTCAAGGGCGCACAGCTTGTTACCGACGAGCTTATCGCAAAGCAGGAGAAGTTCATCTCCTTTGCTCCCGCTCATAACCCCATCTACATCAATATGATGAAGCAGGTTTCCGAGCGCTGGCCCGATCTGAAGCAGGTAGCTTACTTTGAGACCAGCTTCCACGCAACCATTCCCGAGGAGCGCGTTACCTACGGCGTTCCCACCGAATGGAAGGACGAAATGGGTATACGCCGCTACGGCTTCCACGGCTCCTCCCACAGCTACATCGGTATGACGATGAAGGCTCTTGAGCCCAAGGCAACCAAGGTCGTATCCGTACACCTCGGCGGTTCCTCCTCCATTTGCGCTATCAAGGACGGAGAAAGCGTTGCTTCCTCCATGGGCGCAACTCCCCAGAGCGGTCTGTTCCACAACAACCGCGTTGGTGATTTCGACGTATTCTGCATCCCCGAGCTTGTAAACAAGTACGGAAGCCTTGATGCAGTTATGAAGAAGCTTTCCAAGGAAAGCGGATTCCTCGGTGTAAGCGGTGTTTCCAACGACCTGCGCGACGTTATTGCCGCCGCAGAGGACGGAAACAAGAACGCACAGCTTGCAATCGATGCATTCGTTGACAACATCGTAGGTTATATCGGTATGTTCTCCGCTTATATGGAAGGCCTTGACGCTATCGCCTTCACAGGCGGTATCGGCCAGCACAGCCACAAGGTTCGTACCGCGGTTCTTAAGCGTCTTGCTTGGCTCGGTGTTGAGCTCAACGACGCAGAGCTCACCCGCAGCTCCGACGGCAAGATAACCGCCGACGGAAGCAAGGTAGCCGTATACGTCCTCAAGACCAACGAGGAGCTTATGGTAGCTCGCAAGACTGTGGAGTTCCTTTCCAAGTGAGGAATGTAAAAAAAAGGCCGGATCGCAAAAAAGAGAAAAGCATTGAATACACTATAGATTCATTGTTCTGAAATGCGAAAATAAGGTAAGAAAAACTCGCTTTCGCGAGTTTTTCTATTTTAATTCTCTTTTTTGCTAAGGGACAAACGTCACCTCTCGCCGTATGCATATACGGCTTCGGGATCCGTTTGCCCTTTCCAACCATTTTTTCCTATTCCTCAAAAAGGGGGTTAAAGAAACAAAAGTTTCTTTAACCCCCTTAGTTTATCTTTTCAGTTCATCAAGCAAAAGCACATCTGCAGCAGTATCAACGCAAAGTCGCGGCTGCGGCATATCGGGGAAGTTCCACGGGGTAGTCTTTACCCACACGGGCACACAGCCCGCGTCCGCACTTCCCTTTACGTCGTTTATCGGGTTATCGCCAACGTACAGCATCTCCTCGGTTTTTGTGCCGAGGCGCCTTGCCATTTCGTAAAAAATCTCCGCGTGAGGCTTTTGCAGTCCAAACTCACCGCCGACTATGACCTCGTCAAACAGATCTTGCATACCCAGCATTTCAAGCTTTTTGCGCTGGACGTACGGTCTGCCGTTGGTGATAAGCCCAACCTTGAAGCCGCGTTTTTTGAGTTCCTCAACCGTCGGTATCGCAAACGCGTAGGGCGCAAAAAATGCCGTATACGTATCGTAATGAAGCTTTATCATCTCGTCAAGCGCGGGAGGCTCGGTAAAAATACCGCTGTTTGCAAGCTCGGTATAAAGCTTATCAAGTCCGTGATGCACCCATCGCTTATCGTATTCCGACCACGTCTGTGCTATTTCCGCATCGGTAATTCCCTCGCGCGCGAAAAATCTTTCGCGCACCGTGTGCGCGGCAAGAGCTATCGTGCCGTAGCGGTCATACAGCGTGTGATCGAGATCAAAAACTACAGCCTTTATCATCAGCCCAGCGCAATGCGGGTAATGAACTCCTCGGTCTTGCCCGCACCGAGACGGATATATCCGCCGTCATTTAAGCCGTTGGAGCGCCCTGCCTGAGGCTCCACGCAGATGTAGCCCTGATAGCCATCGTTATTGTACATTATCCAGTGGTCGAAATTCTCGGAAACGGTAAGCGTGTAGGGTCCGATGTGCGCTACATTGCCTACAGAAGTGAAATAACCGCTGATAACGAGCCCGCGGGGAGAAACGCCCTTGGTAATGGATATCTCCTGCTCATTAAGATCGCCGTAATAAAGCGGAATATGGCGCTCGTTGCGGCGGTGCGCACGTCCGAGGGGAACCTTTATCTCGCCGTTTTCAACAAAGGTGGTGTGAAGCGCAAAGGTAAGGGGCATATCGGTATTTCCCGTGTTAGTTATCTCAAACTTACGGGAAAAGCCGTCCTTATCCACGGTTGCGGTCACCTTGATATCAAAGGGAAAGGGGAAAGCCTCGCCCTTATTTGAATATGTGCTTACAAGGGTAGCATCGTCCACTCTCTCGGTCTTGAAATCGAGCTCGTACATTCTGCCGTGCAGATTGTTATTGAGGCGCGCCTCGTTAAGAGGAAGGGTGTACTCCTTGCCGTCAAAGGTGAATCTGCCTCCGTCCGTACGGTTTGCGGGAATAAGAATGGGAGAGCCCCAAAGGAAGGGGTTTATCTTGAGTGCCTCGATATCCACGAGGGGGCGGAGCACGTCCTCGCCCTTATATGTAAGCTTTATGGGATTTGCGCCTGTTTCGGGAAGTATGTGTGCCTCCCAATCTCCGTTTTTGATTACAAGTGCGTCACTTAACATAGCCTGTCTCCTTACTTAATGGGATACATATTAAAGCCGTTTTTTTCAAGCACGGCATATTCAGTAAATCCTGCGTTCTTTGCGGCAGTTACCGCCGCCTCCCTGCCGTAAAGCAGAAAGTCCTTGTTATGGCAATCGGAGTTAAACAGTATCCTGCCTCCCTTTTCCTTGATGCGGGCAAGAATATCGGGGGCGGGATATGGAGTTTTACGCACACCGCGCGCCATAGCACCGGTGTTTATCTCAAATATCATATCTGCTTTACACAGCGCATCAACGGCAGAGTATGCCGCGTCCCTGTAACGAATGTTCTCCGTGTCAAAAAGTCCCGCAAGCTCGTTCAGCTTGGTTATAACGTCGATATGACCTATGATATCGCACTTCGTTACCTCAGGCAAACGCGAGACCATTTGGTAATACTCCTCGCACATCGCCATGCGGCCGCCGTTCCAGTATTTTTCAATTCGCAAAATAAGCTGCTCGGCACTGCCGCCGTCCACTATAACGTACTCGCCATCCTTTTTAATGTAATGAACGGAGCCGATGCGGTAATCGCAATGAAAGTTCGGCTCGATCGAATAATAATCCTGCTCAACACCGCAGAACACCTCCATTTTGCCGAGGTATTCTTTTTTTATCTGTGCAACCTCCGCGGCATAGCGCGGTGCGCTCTCCGTGCTCATTGAATATTTAGGGTCAAAATCCGTAATTCCGTGTTCGGAAAACCCGAGCGAGACAAAGCCCGCTTCAAATGCGGCGTTCGCCATATCGGCAACCGTATCCTTAAGTCGGAGGCCAAGCGGT
>JAZQFL010000130.1:0-2438 GCA_045539485.1 Eubacteriales bacterium | reverse complement strand
ATCAATGACGCGCCGTTTGCGCTGCCGACGCGCGAGACCTTTGCGGGAATACAGAACTATATAAACGGAATTGAAAAAACAGATTTTATCGGAGCGTTTTTCAGATCGCTGTTTATAACGGTGGTATCCGTATTTGCCATTCTGCTTTTTTCTTCCATGGCGGCTTGGTATATAGTAAGAAAAAACGATCTGCTTTCAAAAGCGGTTTATTATGCGTTTATTTTCTCAATGATAGTTCCCTTCCAAATGGTTATGTTCACAATGTCAAAGACCGCAAACACCTTGGGGCTTGAAACACCCGTTGGCATCACCGTTCTTTACCTTGGATTCGGTGCGGGGCTTTCCGTGTTTATGTTCACGGGATTTGTAAGAAGCATACCAATACAGCTTGAGGAAGCGGCGGCAATAGACGGTTGCGGACCTATAAGAACGTTTTTTTCGGTGATCTTCCCTATCCTTAGACCTACTGCAATAACCGTAAGCATTTTGAACGCAATGTGGATATGGAACGACTATCTGCTTCCCTATCTTGTTATCGGTCAGGATTACAAGACGATCCCCGTGGCTGTGCAGTATCTTCAGGGAGGATACGGAAGCCGAGACATGGGCGCGCTTATGGCAATGTTAGTACTTGCTATAATCCCGATAGTGATCTTCTATCTCATCAGCCAGAAGTATATCATCAAGGGCGTTATCGCGGGCGCTGTTAAGGGATAATAAAAAATGCGGCAAAAGCCGCATTTTTTATTTTTATAAGATAATGCAAATAAGTCCGCCGCTGCCCTCGTTTATGATCTTTTCAAGTGTTTCGGAAAGCTTTGCACGGCTGTCGTCGGGCATATTCTGAAGCTTTGAACGGAGCCCCTCGTTTACAAGCTCGTAAAGGCTCTTACCGAGAAGATCGGTATTCCAGATCATAGTCGGGTTTTCCTCAAACTCGCGAGTGAGATACGAGATAAGCTCCTCAGACTGCTGTTCGGTGCCGACTATGGGATTTATCTCCGTTTCGATATTCGCCTTTATCATATGCACAGAGCGTGCCGATGCGCGGAGTCTTACCCCGTAACCGCCCGACTGACGAACTATCTCGGGCTCCTCAAGCACAAGCTCCGATATATCGGGCATTACGATTCCGTAGCCCTTTTCATTTACGTCATTAAGCGCGGCAGAAACCTTATCATACTTTTTCTTTATCTCGGAAAGCTCGCACATTGATCTGAAAAGCTCATCGGCATTATCGGCCTTAATACCTGTAAGCTCCGCAAGGATTCGGTAATATGCATCTTCCTCCGGAAGCAGCTCAATATTACCGACTCCGTTTGACATATCAAGGTCGGAAATACGCACCTCGCCAATATCGGGATTCATCTGAGCCTTTTCAAATACTGCTTTTACATCCCCCATTTTTGTTATTTCCTCGGCACACACGCGCACGGTATCGGTAAAAGATACAAGAAGCGGATGCTCCTCGGGAAGTGACATTACCCAACCGGGAAAATTTACGTTAAGCTCGGTAACGGGAAACTCATCAAGTATCAGCATAAATATGTTGTCGATATCCTCCCTGTCCACGTGTGCGCAATCGATCAGCGCAACGGGAGCGGAATACTTCTTTTCAAGCGAGAGCGCAAGCTGTTCCGCCTCCTCGGATGAGGGATCCGAAGAATTAACGATGATGCAAAAGGGCTTACCCTGTGCCTTCAGCTCCTTTACCGCAAGCTCCTCGGCGGGTATGTAATTTTCGCGCTGAATATCGCCGAAGCTTCCGTCGCAGGTTACAAGCATAGCAACAGTGCTGTGCTCGGATATGACCTTTTTGGTGCCGATAGATGCCGCTTCTTCAAAGGTCATTTCGTTTTCGTCCCACGGTGTTTTTACCATGCGGGGCTGTCCGTCCTCAAGATGTCCGCCTGCGCCTTCCACAAGAAAGCCCACGCAGTCAACAAGCCGCATTTTAAACGTTGCACCGTCCCCGACAGTGACACTTACCGCCTCATCGGGTATGAATTTCGGCTCCGCGGTCATTACCGTTCTTCCCGCCGCCGATTGGGGCATCTCATCTCGTGCCCTTTTTACATCGTATTCATCTGTGATATTCGGAAGCATTATCTCTTCCATAATGCCTTTGATAAACGTAGATTTGCCTGTTCTGACAGGTCCCACTACTCCAACGAATATCTCTCCGCCCGTGCGCTTTGCCATATCGTTATAAATATTTATATCCATAAAAACATACCCCCTTTTCCATTCTCACATCAATATATGCGAATGAAAAAGGGGATATTACCGATTATTTATTATCTGTATAAGAAAGCTCGCAATTTATAACAGCGAAATACGAATTACCGAAACCCGAAACCTTCTTCTCAAGCGCCGATGAAATATCCTTGCGCTTATCGTAAATATTTGCGGGAATTGCCACATCAAATATGACATTG
>JAZQFL010000129.1:0-2049 GCA_045539485.1 Eubacteriales bacterium | reverse complement strand
GCATCATAAAACGCTTGAACTCATAGAAAAGGCAAATGCACGCGGTGTTCCGGTGACGTGCGATCAATATCCGTACACGAAGTCGGATCGTAGCCATGTCGTTCTGTGAGCCAAGGAGTTGTCTTACCAGTTTGTCTTCCTAAGACCGCTTGGCCTCCGACTTGCATCATAAAACGCTTGAACTCATAGAAAAGGCAAATGCACGCGGTGTTCCGGTGACGTGCGATCAATATCCGTACACGCGCAATATGACGGGAGCAAATACGGTCATTCCTCCCGCATATCTCAAGCTTGGCTCAAAGATTTTGGCTGAAAAGCTGAAGGATATAAGCTTCAGAAAAACTGTCAGAGATGAGGTTGAGAATACGTATTCACCGTTTGGCAGCTTCTATCTTGATGCGGGCGGATGGGACGGAATATTGATAACCTCCTCGCCAAAAGAACCTCTTGCGATAGGTAAGACCGTTACCGAATATGCCGAGATGTGCGGCAAAGAGCCGTGGAATGCTTATTTTGATCTGATGATTACAAACGGCATGGCGGGTATGGCGGTATTTGATACTATGCGAAAAGAGGATCTTTTTGATATCATCAAATCGCCGTACTGTGTTGTCGGCTCTGATGGCTGTAATTCCTCGTGGCAGGGAATGGGTCACCCGCGCGGAAGCTCGGCATTTACTCACGCAATAACCTTCTACGTTAAGGAAAACAAGATACTGACACTTGAAGAAATGATAAGAAAAATGACAGGCTTTTCCGCCGATAGGCTTGCGCTTAAGGGCAAGGGCTACATAAAGGACGGTTATGACGCAGATATAGTGATCTTTGATTATGATAATTTGAAGGATACCGCTGATTACGTTCATCCGAACCGTTTAACGGAGGGAATTGAGCAGGTGATAGTAAACGGCAAGGTGGTTTACGAAAATATGCAGCTTACGGGTGAATATTCGGGTAAGGTAATTCGCTACGGCAGATGATGATATGAAGATCGAAAACAAAAAAATATTCCTTGAATACTTTCTGATATTTATCGGAAGCGCTATATACGCGCTTTCCACGGTTATTTTCATATTTCCGCACAGCCTTCTGCTTGGCGGAACGAGCGGTGTTTCCGTTATACTTAATTCCTTTATCAGCTTTTCGCCCGGCAAGATACTTGTTGCCATAAACATCCTGCTTATCGTCCTCGCCTTCATATTTCTCGGAAAAGGTATGGCGATAAAAACGCTTGTCGGCTCACTTCTTACAACTGTGTTTGTGGGCGCTTTTGAAGAGCTTTTCACGTTTACAGAGCCGCTTGTCGGAGGTATGCTTCTTTCCTCCGTTATCGGCGCTTCGCTTATTGCGCTTGCAAGCGGAATAATGTTTTACGTGGATTCAAGCTCCGGCGGTACGGATATAATTGCTATTATAATAAAAAAATTCTCTAATTTGAAGATCGGAAAGGCATTGCTTGTTACCGACGTTTTGATAGTTATCGTCGGCGGAGCACTTTCGGGTATTACGTTGCTTGTTGCCTCGTTTGTCGGATTGCTGATCAAAACACTCGGCATAGATGCCATTATAGCTGTCATTAAAAAAACAATTAATTAAAAATACTGCGGCAGTGAGGGCCTGCGAATTTAGCGATAAAAACCAAATTAGCCACCACGATTTTCGCGGTGGCTTTTTGATATACAGAAAGCAAAGAAAAGCCCCGCACAATGATATGCACCCCAAAAGTTAGACACTTTTGGAGGTGCATATCACGAGGCAGGGCGAGAAATTACATAGATTTTTAAGCTTCATACCCTTTCGGCATTGTTACCATTACCGTCTTAACGATATATCCGGTTAATCCATTCAAAAGCATCTTGGTTGAAAAATTTGTACGGTTAACGGAAAGAAGCGCCTCTCTGAAAGCGTATGAAGGCAGGTCAATACTGCCATCATGCCACATACAAATCAATCGATCTATTTTTGCATCCTCGTTTTTCTTAATTTCAAGTAAAGCTTTAATTGCACTCTCTGTATTGACGGAGGAACTTAAATCTTGAAACGGAACAC
>JAZQFL010000128.1:0-7791 GCA_045539485.1 Eubacteriales bacterium | reverse complement strand
AGCTGTCAAAGGTCAGTATCGGCATTATGGGGCCGAATATCTCCTCCTGCATTACCGCATCGTCCCAAGTAACGTTTGCCATGACCGTGGGCTCTATTTGCAGGGTATCTGCGTTTGAGCTGCCGCCAATAACAACTTTTTCCTTGTCTATCAGACCGCAAATGCGCTCAAAATGCTTTTTGTTTACTATTTTGCCGTAATCGGCATTTTTAAGGGGATCTTCGCCGCACTGCGTTTTTATCTGTGTGCATATCTCCTTAATAAAATCGTCCTTTATACTGCTGTGGCACAGGATATAGTCGGGGGCAACACAGGTCTGTCCGCAGTTAAGATATTTGCCGAACACTATTCTTTTTGCGGCAAGCTTTATCTTTGCGGTGCTGTCTACGATGCAAGGGCTTTTTCCGCCAAGCTCGAGTACAGCAGGGGTCAGGGTCTCAGCTGTGTGGCGAAGGACCTCCTTGCCTACGCTCTGACTGCCCGTAAAGAACACAAAATCAAATTTCTTTTCAAGCAGTGCGGCATTTTCCTTCCTTCCGCCGGAAATGACGGCAACGTATTGCGTTGCAAAGCACTCGCTGACTATCTTTTCGATCACCGCGCTTGTGGCGGGGGAGTATGCACTTGGTTTTACTATGGCTGTGTTTCCCGCGGCAATTGCGTCTGCAAGAGGATCGATCGTCAGGAGAAACGGGTAGTTCCAAGGGCTCATAATAAGTGTGTTGCCGTAGGGACAGGGCTTTCTGTAGCTTCTTGAAGCAAACTGTGCAAGGGGAGTATATACTGTTTTCTCTCTTGCAAATTTCGGCGTGTGCCTTATCATGTAGCTTATCTCGGTGAGCGTGAGTCCCACCTCGCACATAAAGCTCTCAAAATCGCTTTTGCCAAGGTCTTTGTTAAGCGCCTCGCAGATCTCGGACTCATATTTTTTTATCGCAGCGTAAAGCTTCTTCAGCATTTTTATGCGGAATTCAACGGGAAGCGTTGCACCGCTTTGGAAGAATTTGCGCTGGCTTTCCAGAATTTCGTCTATGGTCATATCTTTTCTCCCGGCATTACTTTTTTGTAGAGTGCTTCCAATTCCTTGGCGTTCATCAGCTTAGGCACGGGATAGAGGGGATTCGCCTCCTTTGCCGCGTGCCGTGCCATTTTCGGTATATCCTCTGCCTTGATGCAGTCAAAGGCGGTGGGAATGTTCATTTTTTCGTTCAGTATGCGGATGGAGTCAATGAATTTTCTTGCACCGTCCTCGGGGCTGTCACTGCTTTCCGCCACACCTACGGCTACTGCTATGCTGTGCAGCTTTGTGTGTACGGAGGCGCCGTATTCCTCAAGCACCACGGGCATCAAAACAGAGTTTGCAAGTCCGTGCGCAACGTTGTATTCACCGCCGAGAGAATGGGCAATTGCGTGAATATATCCTACGTAAGATTTTGAAAAAGCGATTCCCGCTTTATATGCCGCTGTAAGCATATTGCGGCGGGCGTCAAGGTCTGCTCCGTTAGTATATGCCGTTTCAATGTTATCAAATATCAGTTTTGCCGCTTCGAGAGAGAGACGGCGCGTTTCCTTTGTTGTGGAGCCGCCGATATATGCTTCCACTGCGTGGGTGAGAGCGTCCATACCCGTGGTTGCGGTAAGGTGGGGCGGCAAAGTAACGGTCACGCTTGGGTCAAGCACTGCGTAATGGGGGATCATGGTGAAATTGTTCATAGTGTACTTGTGCTTTTTTTCGCTGTCCGTGATAACGGCGGTTACGGTGACCTCGCTTCCTGTTCCCGCAGTGGTTGGGATAGCGATAAGAGGGGGGAGCTTTCTCCATACCCTGAGCAGCCCCTTGAGCTGTCCGACCGTTTTGTTCGGATAGACTATACGTGCTCCCACTGCTTTTGCGCAATCCATGGGAGAACCGCCTCCGAACGCTATAATGGCATCGCATTTTTCTTTTAAGTACAGCTTTCGCGCTTCTTCGGTGTTTTTGACGGTCGGGTTAGCATCTGTACCGTCATAAACTGCGCAGTGTATCCCGCATTTTTTAAGCCTCTCTTCAAGTATGCGTGTACTGCCGCAGGCGCGCAATCCTTTATCCGTTACAAGCAAAACGGAGCTTGCGTGCTTTTCCTTTAACAGCTTTGGTATGTCTTCCGTACTCTTCAGTATCTGCGGTTCTCTGTAGGGAAGCACGGGAAGCGCTATATGAAAGCAGAACTGAAATGCTCTGCAAAATACTTTGCTTGCTATATTCATTCTTCAGGTATACCTTCCTTGCTCAGCTCGCGGAGATTTGCGGTGATGGAGCCTAAAGCTGAATAAAAGATTTCTCTGGTCTCTTCCGTGAGGTCTTTGCCTGCCATCTCCACAGCTCGGCTTGCTTTTTTGCATACGTGCTCTGCCGCAGCCTTTCCTTCCTCGGTAAGCACCAAAAGCCCCCTGTAAAGGCTTCCGTCCACTACTTGCTTTTTTACAAGCCCCTTTTCTTCTAATATGGCGATCATACGGGAAGCATCCGATTTATCCTTGCCGCAAAGCTCGCAAAGCTGTGGAACGGTGATGCCGTTCGGATACTTGTGCATAGCGGTCAGGTACGTGGCATGAGGTCCTTTAAGACCGTATTTTGACAGCTCCTCTGCTGCGATCTTGTGCCAGTAGCGGGATATCTCCGATATCGCGAGGGAAAAACGCTCGAATCTGTCTATCATAATTTCATTCCTCCTCAAAGCAACAAGTTGACATTTCAATTTTGCGTATTATACACCCACAAAGTTGAAATGTCAACTTGTTTGCAAAAAATAATTACCGCCCGCAGAGCTTTTTGAGCACCTGCAGGCGGCATTTGTTATTTGAGCAATTTTTTAATCAGATCTTCCATCAGCGCATCGCGCCGGATGTGGTAAACGTAGCGCATATCCGCGCCGATGCTTTCCTCGTACTTATGCTCGTAAGAGGGAAGAGCGGTCTTTTCTATGCGGGAGAGCATAAAGCGGTTTTTGTCATTAAGCAACCACGCAACCGCTGTAACGTCCCAGATAACGCGGGTCCACGGTCTTCCGTTTGCGTATGCGTTTGCTTCCTTTATGGTGTTGCGCGCAAGATAGTCTGCGAGGGGATTCTTATCCATAAGCCAATATTCAAGCTCGGGTGCCGATACCGTAAAAGCGGAAACGATTCCCATACAGGGAAGCTGAACGAACGGAGCACCGCTGTTCATGATTACTCTTGCGGCGGCAACGTCCTGCATCATATTGAATTCTTTCGTGTCATGGTAATGGCGGGAGTTTCCGCCAAGCCATACGATAACGATATTTTCCGCTATCTCGGGCGCTTTTATAAGCGCGGAGGCAACATTGGTAATAGCGCCGATAGCAATCACGTAGAGCGGTTTTTCAGGGCTGTAGAGCCTTGCTCTTTCTATAAGATCATCTGCGGCAGGGGAGTCAACTGCGGTTCTCTCGTCCGCAAGATATCTGTCCGAGCCCTTGAAAACGGGTACGTCTTCATCCATCAAGGAGAGGACTTTTTTTATTTCCTCATAGCTTCTTTCCATACCGTCGGCAGGGGAGGTGGAATGCTGATTGAAAAAGGGCGCGGCATATATCGCCTTTGTGTCAAGCTTTTCCGTGGAGCGCAAAAGATAAGCAAGCGCGAACTGATCGTCTATCTCGTTAAAGGTATCCGTGTCAAGAACTACATCGACTCTTCCGGCGGGGACCTCAAGATTTTTCAGCCTCTGTTCATTCGTCATTTTTCAAACCTCGCATAAAGCTTATTTACCGCCCAAACGGAGAACACCGCAAGGAGCGAGCCGAGTACGATGGATGCAAGCACGTCGGTTGGGTAGTGGACGTAGAGGTAAAGGCGGGAAAAGGCAATAACCGAAGCAAGCACCGTTGCGGGAATGCCGAAGCGCTTGTCGCGTATAAGCAGAACTATCGCCGCCTCAAAGGATGCTATCGTATGTCCCGAGGGGAAGGAAAAATCATGCATGGGCTCGGTGAGCATATTCTCAACGGGGCGCAGGTCATAGGGTCTTATGCGGGCAACAAGAGGCTTAAGCGTAAGATTGCAGATAATAAGTCCGCAAACAAGGGAAAGGCCCATCATAATGCCGGTTTTGCGCGTTTTCTTAAAAAACAGCATAATGACAGCGCAAGCTATCCAAAACCATCCGCCGTCGCCGAGGAAGGTGATGATAGGCATTATAACGTCAAGGAAGCCGCATCTCAGATTTTTTGCTACAAAATCGAGTATTGCGAAATCAAAGTCGTATATCTTATCAATGAAGGTCGACAATGCAAGCATAAATGCCTCCTTACTGACGGGCAAAGCTGTCAAAGATAACGTATTTGCCGTTTACATTGCGTAAGAATATCGTCATATCGATGTAGTCAACGTAGTCCTCCCAGCCCCAGCGGTGCAGGAGGTGAGTCATGGAAACGCGGCAGGAGAAAACGTTATCGTCGTAGCGGTAGAATTCGCTTGCCTTTTTATCCTTAAAGGTGTAGCCGTAGTGCTCCCATACAAAGTAGTTTTCCGTGGTTATGATGTTCTTCCAAAGGTCGGAATCAGTATCGTAATAGTCGATAAAGTCGGATTTTTTGCCGTCCATCTGCATATATGCGGCATATTTTTCGATGGCGTTTATAACGTAATCGGAAAACTGCGTTTCAAGCGCGGTGTCGTAAATAAATCCTGAGGACCAGTAATTGCCTTCTTCAACGTAAACGCATTCCGTAGGCTTGCCGTCCTTATCGGTAACAGCGATCTCGGGCTTGAAATAAAGTCCGTCTATTGTGTAAGCGACGTAAACTATTCCCTCAACTCCGTCGGGGAGGAATTTGTTTATCTCCTCTTCTTCGCGTACCTCGGGCATCAGATATTTATCGCTTACCTTAACGCCGTTTACCGTGAGTGTGGAGCTGGCGGGAAGCTTAACTGTTACGCTTTCATGCGGGAAGAAGAAAAGCTCGATGTCGCCAAGCTCGTACTTTTTGAAGCCGTGCTTGCTCTTTTTTAGCTCGCTATCGGAATGGACGAGGGTGAATTCAGCTATCTTATCTTCGCCCGCTTTCACTATATAGCGGATATCGCCCTTGGAGTTAAATTGTTCGACGAAATATCCGGCGATGTCGGAAAGCTTAAGATGTGCCGTATCGGAATTCGAAGCGCCCGTGGAAATGCTGTAGCAGCTTATCTCCTTACCTTCGTAAAGTCCCTTCAGGTAGGCGATAAGATCGTCTCTTGTTTCAAATTCGCTTATTTCTCCGTCGCCTCTGTCGGCGGCTCTCAGCAGCTTATCATAATCTATTTTTTTGAAATAGGTGTCAAAGACCTCTGCTTCAACGTATTTCGGCTGCACGCTTTCGTATTCTTCAAGAAAATCTGTTATTTTGTTTAACACGTTTGCAATCGTTATTACAGAGATAACAACAAAGCAAAGCAATAGCATCCAAAATAGGGGGAAGCGCTTTTTTTGCTGCATTGCGGAGTTTGCAACGTCTGCGCGGAGTCTGTTTTTGTTTTCGCTCATTTTGCACTCCCTCCGTTACTGCTCGGATGCCGCGGGGGCAACAACAAAGTATGTAGGCATCCTGCGTGGGTTTGTAAATGCCTTGTACTTGTTTACTATACCCATACGCTGGAATTCATCAAGGGTGTTTACGTCAATACCGAGAATGTCCCAATAATTGCGGTAATACATCATTGTGCTGGAGCCGCCGTCAAGCATACCTGCGGTAACCGCGCCGAATTCGCGCATTACGTCGATGATATCGTTGTGCGTTGCGCCGATGCTGGATGCGGAGCGTCCGTCGGTAACGACCATAATGATGGTACCGTCCCGGCGCTGGCCAATAGCGGTGCGCTGTGCGGTGCCGAGGTTGTTATCCTCGTAATGGGTAAAGATATTCGTTCCGTCGTTTGTTATCAGCACGTTGCCCGTCTGGAAGCATACACCGTCGCGCAGATCAAGCTCTCTGCCTTCTGCGGGCGTTATTCCTTCCTTAACAACGAGCTTGTTATCCTTGTTGATGCCAATAAACGTGCGGTCGGTATAGCCGTCGGCATATACCTGCTCGCCCTTTGAGTAAGTAAGTCCGATTGGCAGATCGCCTATACCCGATCCGCCGTCGTCGCGGTACTCGCCCGCGTTTATGGCGGCAACAGCATTTTCTCTGTCGGCAATTTCAAAAATTCTGATACCCACGCCTGCGTTGAAGTCGGTGGTGCCGACATATACGCGGGAGGGATCCTTTATCAGCATAACGTAAGCGCGGTAGGTGGGACCGCTTACCGTGGTGTAGTAGATGCCGTCTACCCACTCTATGTCTTCTTCGGTCTTGCCGCCGATGGTTCCCTTGTTGGTCTCGGTAAAGCTGTCGATGGGGGTGATATCTGTGCGTACTACGTGGCTTGCGTCCACTATCGACTGCACTGTTGCATCGTCAAGGAAAAGCCCGGGCACCCATTTTGTTGCGCTTGCCTGCATCGCCATAAGCACAAGCTGGTCGCGCATCGTGGTGCTCGGTCCGTTTGCAACTGTGCTTACAGCCGCAAATATTCCTCCGACAGCAACAAGTATAACGGTAAGAAGCACAACGGCGCATTTACCGAGTATCTTCAGAAAAAGTCGGATGCCGCTTTTTTTCTTGTGCGCGCGCAGCCTTTCATCCGCGCGCCTTCGGATGCTGTCGCTTCTTATACGCGTGCCGCTTCCGCTTACAGGCTTGCGGTAGTTAAGTATTATTCCGTTATCCGCGCCATTTTGCGCGGTAAACTGCTCGTTTGTGGTATCGGTGTTATTCATCTTTGTTCCTTTCGGTTCATTTTTTGCGGAACACCCATTCGCGCTGAATTCGGAAGGTGACAAAGAACAGAAGTGTGTCAACTACAGCTTTGATAAGGGTGGTGAGTATTGCGTATTCTGCACCGAGTGCGGTCTTGAGCAGAGTTACAAGTCCGCCCGAGCAGAGCATAACGGGTATTGCAAGAGCGTAATAACGAAGAACGGTGTGTCCCGCGTTCTTTCCGCCGCTAAATACCACATTGCGGTTTACAGTGTAATTAACTGCAGAGGATATTGCGCGCGCAATGACCGTTGAAATAATTACGGCGTTTGCGCCGAGCGAGCCGCCGAAAAACAGCATTATCAGGTAGAATGCAACAAGGTCTGTCACGGTTGCACAAGCAGAGGAGAATATGTACTTGAGAATAAGCGAATAAATGCGCAGACTGTCCTTTAAGGGGTTGAAGTGGGATGCGGCGTTGTCATCAATATACACCGTTTCAATGGTGTGCTCCTTCATCTTCATGCCGATGCGCTTTGCTTCAAGCAGCATATTCGTTTCATATTCGTATCTGTCGCCCTTAATATCGATAAGGTCAGGCAGAAAACGCGCGGGGATAGCACGCAGTCCTGTCTGCGTGTCGGTAATTCTGAGACCGCAGAAGGCAAGGAAAACAAACGAGGTTATTCTGTTGCCCATACGGCTTCTTGCGGGTACGTGAGCCTGCGAAAAATCCCTGCTTCCGAGTATTGCGGCATCAAGCTCGCACATCTTTTTTGCACAGCCGAGGATGTCGGCGGGCAGATGCTGACCGTCTCCGTCCGCAGTTACGGCACCGAGGCAGTCGGGGCGGTTTTCCGCAATATATTTGAATGCTGTTTTCAGTGCGGCGCCCTTTCCGCGGTTCACTTCGTGCACAAGCACGGTGCAATGCGGCATTGCGCGCACCTCGTCAAATATATGCGCAAAATCCTTACCGCCGCCATCGTCAACTACGCAAACGTCGGTA
>JAZQFL010000127.1:0-8725 GCA_045539485.1 Eubacteriales bacterium | reverse complement strand
GTCCGTATTTCTGGAGCTTTGCGATGAGATCGGCTTCTACGTTATAGACGAGGCGGATTTGGAGTCCCACGGCTTCTGCAGACGCACGGGCGGTTACGCCTACGACGGAAACGGCGTTTGGCCCTGCCGCAACCCCGAATGGCGCGAAGCCTTCGTTGACCGTGCCGCGCGCCTATATCAGCGCGATAAGAACCACACCTGCGTTATTATGTGGAGCCTTGGCAACGAGGCAAATTACGGAGCGAACTTCGAGGCAATGAGCGAATACATCCGTGCAAATGATACCTATATGGGCTATCCGCGCCTCGTTCATTATGAAAACTGCTATAACAACACCCCCGGAATGAAGGATCCCGATACTGTTGACGTTGTCAGCCGTATGTATACCACCACCTACGATATGCTCAAATACGCAGAACAGACGGGCGATAAGCGCCCGATATTCTGGTGCGAATACTGCCACGCAATGGGTAACGGCCCCGGCGATCTTATGGATTACTGGAGAGTTATCGACACCGTTCCCCAGTTTATCGGCGGATGCATCTGGGAGTGGGCAGACCACGTTGCAGTCATTGAGGACGGCAAGCTCGGCTACGGCGGAGATTTCGGCGAGGAAACGCACGACGGAAACTTCTGCTGTGACGGACTTGTGTTCTCTGACAGAAGCTTCAAGGCGGGCTCCTATGAGGCAAAGACGGCATATCAGCCCCTTGCTACCGAATGGGACGGCAGAACTCTTGCGCTTTATAATAAATTCGATTTTACCGACCTTGCGGAAACCGATATAGAGTACGAAATAACCGTTGACGGCAAAAAGGTTTGCAGTGACAAGATAAGCGCCTCCGTAAGACCGCACGAGGCTGTTTGGGTAGATATTGACGTGCCCGAGCTTACTGCCGAGTACGGCGCATACCTGAACGTATATATGTATAAGGACGGTAATAAGATAGCCGCAACTCAGCACGAGCTTGCCTGTGCAAAAACGGCGCTTCCCGCAGGTCAGGGCGCGGCGGAAATTACTCTTGAAAAGGAGTATGCTGTCATAAGCGGAGAGGGCTTTACCTACCGCTTTAACACCCATTACGGATATATTGAGGATCTTAACGGCTATCTCAAGGCGCCTATGCAGCTCACTATCTGGCGCGCACCCACGGATAATGACAGAAAGATAAGGGTAAACTGGGAGACGGACAATTACAATAAGGTCCACAACAAGGTGTATGACGTCTCGGTAAACGGAAACGTAATTACCGTAAAGGCGGCTCTTGCACCGGTATCGAGAAAGCGCGTATTTGCCTACACCGCAAGCTATACCTTTTTTGCGGACGGCAGAATAGACGTTGCTCTTGACGGTAATTTCGATACCGGAAGGACCTTCCTGCCCCGCCTCGGCTTTGAGTTCAAGACCGAGAAGACCGACTTTACGTATTTCGGCTACGGACCTCTGGAGTCTTACTGCGATATGCACTATGCCTCCGCAATGGGAATGTACGAAAGCAATGCGGATAAGGAATACGTGGATTATATCAAGCCTCAGGAGCACGGCAACCACTATAACACCAAGTATCTCTCCCTCGGGGACTTCGAATTTGTTTCCGATAAAGGCTTTGAATGCAACGTTTCCGCATATTCTACAGAGATGCTTGCTTCCAAGCGCCATAATTTTGAGCTTGTACCGAACGGTCTTGCAAACGTGCGTATAGATTATAAGGTAAGCGGCATCGGCTCCAACAGCTGCGGCCCTCAGCTCTTCGAAAGATACAGGGTAATGGACCCCAAGGTAAGATTTGAGTTCTCTGTTTTGAAGAAATAATTTATTAAAAGCTCATCAGGAGGATATAAAGATGGCAATAAACCGTGATAACGTACCCGAAAATTTAAAATGGCGCACCGAGGACATATTTGAAACTCAGGCAGAGTGGGACGCACTTTATGCCGAGGTTGAAGTAAAGCTTGATTTTTCCGAATACGAGGGAAAGCTCAGCGATGCCGATATGCTTCTTGAGTGCTATGAAAAGGTAAATGCAGTAGAGCTTGATTACAGCAAGCTTGCGGTATACGCATTTATGAAGCGCGACGAGGATACCAGAAAGAGCGAGTTTAATGCGCTCCAGAGCCGTGTTGATATGCTCGGTATGAAGTTTTCGGGCGCTGTTGCGTTCATTACACCCGAGCTTACCGCGCTCCCCGTAAAGACGCTTGAGGCATTCGCAAAGGACGAGCGCTTCAAGGATTACGATTACACTCTCCGCTCCCTTATCAAGCGCAAGCCCCACGTTCTCTCCAAGGAGATGGAGGCGCTCCTTTCTCAGGGCAGCAGAGTATTCGGCGGCTTCCAGAGAATATTCGGTATGATAGATAATGCCGATTTCCCCTATCCCGAAATTAAAGTCGACGGCAAGAAGGTAAAGCTTTCCCACGGCACCTACGGACTTATGCTTCATAGCCCTGACCGCGACGTTCGCCGCAAGGCATTCAAGGCATATTACGGCGCATATATGGGACTTATCAACACCATTACCGCTACCTACACCGGTAACGTAGACAAGGACGTATTCATCTCCCGCGCAAGAAAGTACGACAGCTGCCTCGATATGGCGCTTTCCAACGAGGACGTTGACGTAAAGGTATATAAGAACCTGCTTTCCGCTGTAAACAAGGGTCTGCCCCTGCTTCATAGATATTTCCGCGACCGCAAGAAGATAATGGGCTACACCAAGCTTCATATGTACGACGTTTACGCATCTATCGTAGAGGGTGCGGAGAAGGAGCTTGATTATGAGGACGCATTCAAGCTCGTTAAGGAGGGTCTTGCACCTCTCGGCGAAAATTATCAGGCGCTTCTGCAGGAGGCACATGATAACCGCTGGATCGACGTTGAGGAAACGGAGGGCAAGAGAAGCGGCGCTTACAGCACAAGCGTTTACGGTTTAAAGCATCCCTACGTGCTTCTTAACTATCAGAAGACCACGGGCAACATCTTCACCATAGCGCACGAGCTTGGCCACGCAATGCACAGCTATTTCAGCGAAAGAAATCAGCCTCAGGAAAAGGCAGGCTACCGCATTTTCGTTGCAGAGGTTGCAAGCACCGTAAACGAGATACTGCTCTTAAAGCATCTGCTTAAGACCACCGATGACGTTAAGCTGAAGAAATATCTCCTCTCCTACTATATGGATACCCTTAAGGGTACTCTCTTCCGTCAGACTCAGTTTGCGGAATTTGAGTACATTGCTCACGATATGGCAGAAAAGGGCCAGCCCCTCACCAAGGATGCGCTTAATGAGGTATATCTCAACCTCAACAAGAAGTATTACGGCAGAAGCGTAGTTTCCGACCCCGAGATCGCATACGAGTGGGCGCGTATTCCTCACTTCTACCGCAGCTTCTACGTTTATAAGTACGCAACCGGTATTATCTCCGCAGTTTCCATTGCGGAGCGTATCTATAACGAGGGCAAGCCCGCCGTTGACGATTACTTCAAGTTCCTTTCCTCCGGCGGAAGCGACAGCCCCGTAGAGCTTCTTAAGCTCGCAGGCGTTGATCTTACAAAGAAGGACGCATTCAATTCCGCAATGCAGTCGTTCAAGAATGCGCTTGTTGAATTTGAGTCTCTTTAATTAAAAGACAATAATCTAACGCAAAAAGCGGCGGGAGATAAACCCCCGCCCTACGACCGATCATTGTAGGGCAGGGGCTTGCTCCTGCCGTTTGAGTTATATCTTATTATTCTGCTTCTATTTCCTTTTCCTCTTCGCGCTTTGCAAACAGCTTGGATACGTTAAATTTTTTTACCCTGAAATCCAAAATGAACATAAATGCCATAAGCACGGGAAGTATTGCCCATATTACTCTTGATACGGGCGCGGGCAGTATTTCCGAGAGGAGATGGAAAAAGGGGAATGTTATTGCTGCGGATGTAACGGGCAGTCCGTGGTAGTATTTTGCACACCCGTCCTCTGTTTTTTGGCGCTTTGCTTCAAGCACGTTGAAAAATGCAAGCCGGATAAGCGCGCAAAGCACGTAGGCTATAAGCACGGCGGTCTGGATAATGCCGTTATACCCGTTTGAATACAGTATCCACGCGGGAAGCACTCCGAAGCACACGATATCGCACAGCGAATCCAGCTGAATGCCGAAGCTCTTGCCGTCCTCGGTGCGGTCCTTTTTGGTGCGTGCCACAGCACCGTCAAACATATCCAATATACCGCACACGGTAAGGCAGAGTATAGCGGCGCCGATGCGTTCATGGGATGCAAAGCCCATGCCGAGAAGCCCCGATACGAGGCTCATATACGTTAAAATTACGGTGTAATCGTAAAAACCGATGAATTTCAAGTTTTCCTCCGTGTGATGTTTTGTTATGTATAAATTTTAACTATTTACTCAAATTTTGTCAATATATTTTGAAAAATGCGGTTGAGGATATTTATTTTTTTAAAAATGTATAGTAAAATGATTTTGAATTCATTTCGCGGAGGTATTTTATGAAAAGATATATCGCCGTACTGCTTGCCGCACTTATGCTTGCGGGTGTTTTTGCGGTGCCTGCTAATGCGGAGGGCACGACTGCTGTGTACGTCAGCGACAGCGGAAACGATGCAAACAGCGGGCTTTCTGCCGATAAGGCGGTAAAGACTCTTGCCTTCGCGTATAAAAAGCTCTCAAAGGGCGGAACGCTTGTTGTCTGTGGGCCGCTAACGGTGAAGGGGAGCGACACAGTTTTTCCCGCATCAAATAATATGATAAAAATAACCTCCGAATACGGCGGAACCGATTACCGATATAAGGGAGCACGGCTGTATATATCGGGCAGGCTGTATCTTTCGGGTGACACGGAGATAAGTGAGGTGAATATCAGCGCAGCTCCCGCAAGTATGATATTCTGCTGCGGACATAATGTGATCTTTGGCAAGGGTATTGAGGTGATTCTTGAGGAAAACGGCTCGTATCCCTACATATTCGGCGGTACCTTTGGCGGTAAAAGCGGTGCAACAAGCGCGTCAAGCAGCTTTTATAATTATACTATCCAAGTGGACAGCGGTACGTGGCAGACGGTACGCGGCGGCAATTACCGCACGGCATCCGAACAGCCGATGGGATTTATCGGCAACGTCAGTATCGTAATAAACGGGGGTGCGTTTGCAGCTACGGGCAGAGGAAACGATCTCGGAGTTGTGTCGGCAACGTCCTTCTGCGGACTTGACGGAGACGCAAGCCTCGAAATAAACGGCGGTACTGTGAACTGTGCCGTATACGGAGTGGGCAGGCCCGGCACGTATTCAGGTACCATGCGCCCCGCGCTTAGCGGAAACGTAAGCATTAAGGTAACAAAGGGCTCGGTAAACGGTGCGGCAATTTCCGCATTGCAGGAGACAGAGGGCAGAACGCTTGACGGAGATTTTACACTTGATATCACGGGCGGATACGTTTCCCCCGCCGTGCGCGAATTAAGCGGTAAGGGCGTTAGCGGAGATTGCAGAATAATTACAAATTCCGAAAGCCTGCAGAAAAAGGCAACAAATTGCGCAAAGACGGTATTTATTTCCGACAAGGGAAATGATTCAAACAGCGGACTTTCCGCAGAAAAGCCGATAAAGACCTACACTAAGCTCGCGGAGCTTATAAAGGACGCAAACGGCGCGAATATAGTGCTTTGCGGAGATCTTACGGTAAATTCCGAAAAGGAGTTGCAGATCGCAAACGGCAGTATATATATCAGCGCCCTAAACAGTGCCAAGCTGAAGCTTGATCGGGATCTCATATCTGCAAACGAGGTAGAAATTGAAAACGTAATTATTACCGCCGTTTCGGGCAAAAAAAGCATCATAGGCTCGAATATTACCGTGGGGGCTGTCATCACAGAGGGGGAAATAAATATAAGCGCAAGCGGTGTTTTGAAGGTGCATTCGGGCGATTTTGACGAGCTTAACGGCAAATATTCCGTAATGCACGGTGGAATCACAAGGTTTCTTTCGGGCGCCTCGGTAATTATTCTCGGCGGCAAGGTTGATAGCATCGTCGGCGCGCCGTGTGACAATACGGTGGGTATCGCCGTGTACGGCGGCGAGGTCGGAAGTATAGTTGCGTGCGATCGTGCGCTTGCGGGAGACTTCGGTCTTATCGTAGAAGCTGACAAAATGCCCTCGGTAAATGCGGATAAAGTAAACGGCAAAAAGCAGTTTTCATCTGCTAAGCACGCTGCCCCCGCGGGCTTTGAGGATATCGGAGCGGTAGTGTATATTTCCGATAACGGAACGGGCAACGGCAAGAGCGCGCTTACCCCCGCACCGAGCCTGCCGGAGACCCTTTTTAATACGTTAAGCGAGGATGAACGCCATGTGTATATGGTAATTCTCGACACTTGGACGGTTAAAGGAAATCCGCGGGGTACCCCAACGAACGGTAAGCTGACAATTGACGGAAAGGTTTTAAACGTGGATTTTGCCGCCGCCTTCGGCAGCACGCTTCGCTTAGGGGCAACGTTAGGTCTGCAATGCGAAACAGTGATAGATAATATCGATATTGTTTCCGTTGCGGAAAACACCTATATTGCCGCAAATAACCGCCCGCTCACTATCGGCGAGAACGTAAGGTGTGACAGGTTCTTTGCCAAGGGAATAAAGACCTATCCCTCGCTTGCGGGCGGCACGGCCTATGCTTCCGCGTCTCCCACCTCGCTTACGGTAAACAGCGGTACCTGGCAGTACGTTTACGGCGGTAACGTGCGCTCAAGTGCGTCAAGTGCGATGTCGCGCATAGAGGGCGATATCAACCTCGTTATAAACGGCGGTGAATTTTTTGGCGGTATTTACGGAAACGGAATGAACCACCTTCGCGGCAACGTAAACGTCGAGATAAACGGCGGACTTTTCCGCTGCGGTGTTTTCGGTGCCTCCAAGGCTTCTCCCTCCGTCGGTTCGGTTGCCGAGGTATACGGTGATATCACGGTGACGCTTAACGGCGGTGAGTTCCGCGGAGATATCATGGAAGCGGTAAGCGCCGAGGAGCTGAAGCATAACGGCAAATACACGCTCAACATAAATGAAGCGGAGCTTTCCCGCGTTAACCGCATAGGTGCGCCGCATGAACAAAGCGAGCTTAATATACATGAAAGCATAGATATCAGCTCACAGCTTTCGGGTACGCTTGAAGCGGAAACACCCATTGCAAATTACGCAGACCCCAGCGTGTATTATAATAACGGCTGGTATTACTATACTTATTCCGAAAACTATAACGGCAGACCTGCTTTGTGGGTCAGCCGTGCCGCGAACGCGGCAGATATCGGCGCATCTGCCCCTCTTATGATATGGAGCGCGGCGGCATCAAACACGGGCAAGGAGATAATAAGCCTTTGGGCACCGCAGATATATTTCCTTGACGGTAAGTGGTACGTATATGCCACCTGCGGTGTGGACAGCTCCAATTCCGAGATAAGAAAGCCGTACGTGTGGGTCGGCAGGGGAGAGAGCCCCTATGACGGCTTTGACCTGCACGGCATGATAGATAATACAGATCCAAACGTGTATATGTATCTCTCGCCCCGCATAATCGAGTACGGCGGAAGCAGATTCCTTATCTGCGGAGGCTTCTACCGCCGCGAGGATAGGGTAAAGGGTCAGCTTCACCTGCAAAGAATGATGATAGGCGAGCTTAAAAGCCCCACCGCGTTTAAAACGGGAATGAGCGTTATCTCCTCCCCCACAGAAACGTGGGAGGGAACAAGCAAGGTATTTATCCAGGAAGGCCCCTATCCAATAATCACCCCCGAGGGGAAGCTGTACGTTGCGTATTCCGCGGGCGAAACGAGCGGAGAAAATTACTGTACGGGGCTTCTCAGATTCACGGGCAATAAGGCATCGCATATTACAAATGCCGCATATTGGGTAAAAGAAAGATATCCGATGCATCAAATGGATGCATCAACGAACATCTATTCACCCGGTGCAATGGTGTTCGTCCCCGATTCCGACGGCACGGGACTTTGGGGAATCTATCACGCGAAGCTCTATATCGGAGCGGGATATAATCACAGAGTTCTGTTTATCCAGCCCGTAAGGTTTGAAAACGGCAAGCCCGTAATGGATAAGCCCTCAGCCATCGGTACTACGTATGAAATGAAGCTCAATTCAATGCCGATCTCGGAGCGGATCGAGGGGTTTGGAAAGATCAATACGGTAAAGGACGAGCCTCCCGCACCTCCGGTTACGGAACCCGTTACGGAGCCTGTGACAGAACCCGTTACGGAACCGGTAACAGAACCGCCCGTTACGACAACCGTAATAGTGACGACTGAGCTACCCGTAACAACCACAGTGATAGTTACAACCGAAGCGCCCGTTACAACAGTGCCCGTAACGGATCCTCCCGTAACTACTACCGTATCCGTAACAACAACGGAAATCGTAACAACAGAGCCCCCCGTAACCACCGAGGCTACCGTAACTACCGAAACACCGCAAACCGAGGCGGTGACGATGGCAACGGAACCGCCTGCGGAATCTACGGTACCGCCCACGGATGTCCCCGCAACCTCGGCGCCCGTAACCGACCCGCCCGCGCAAGACGGCGGCATAGGCACTATCGGAGCAGTTGTAATAGCTGTTTTTGCCGCTGCTCTCGGCGCAATAATAGCGGTGCTCGTTATGAAAAAGAAAAAGTAAATTAAAAATAGCACCCGATTGGGTGCTATTTTTTCGTGGCGGAGGGTGTGGGATTCGAA
>JAZQFL010000126.1:0-7914 GCA_045539485.1 Eubacteriales bacterium | reverse complement strand
CACCTTCCCCCACCGGGGAAGGCTTTTTTGTTTGTCATTCCGCAAATTCGAGGCCGTATTTTTTGGCTATGTCGTAAGCGTGGCTGAGGTCATCCGATCTGCCGCGGATTATTCGGTAGGTACGTTCGCCGTTCTGCATTTCAACGCACATGGGCATCACCGTTTCGCCGTTTTTGTTCAGCTCGTCGATATATGCGGTAAGCTCGTGGATATGGGTGGAATAAATGCAGGCACATTTTTTCGAAATAATATGCTTTAAAACCTGCGCCGCAACAGCAGCACCCTCCGCGGACGAGGTGCCCGAAAAGCTCTCATCCATAAGGAGGAGCGAGTCCTCTGTAAGGCCGCCAAGCACCTTTTTCATCTCCTTGCATTCGGCAACAAAGCGGCTGTCTCCGCTTCCGCCCTCGGGCGAAATATCTGCGGAAAAATGTGTGAAAATACATTTAACGGGGCGCATTACCGCGTTCTTGGCGGGAATGAAAATACCAAGCTGAAACATTAGCTGGCAAAGCCCCACGGTTTGAATATACACGCTCTTGCCGCCGCTGTTTGCACCCGTTAGGATATACACGGAATTTGCATCGCGCACGAACTCCGCATCGTTTGCCACCACCTTGTAAAACGGAGTATGAGAGAGAAGCAAGGGCGAATATGCGTCCGTTATCTCGGTTCTGATTGCATCCGTACGCGGATAGCACAGAACCGCCTTTTTTTCTTTAAGCTCCTCCGCTGTCTTACATACACGGCATATAAAGCGCAGATCCGCCTCGGAGGAGAGCAGGGACATTGTTATCGCATCCGTGTTTTTAAGGATATCGCGGAATGCTTTATTTACCGCCTTGCAGAGATAATCGTTCATTGAGAGGTACATCGACCTCTGCAAAAGCTCGTTTTTACCCGAAAAGCGCACCATGGGAGTAAGCTTTTTATCGCGCATACCCGCACTTCCGAAAAGATCGGTGAAAAAGTTCGAGGTAACGAACGGGTCTGCATTCATGGAGATTATACCTATTTCGGTAGGCTCCAATCTTGTGTTCAGATTAATTCCCACGGTAAAGCTTTTAACCGTTTGCGCATCCTCAAGGCATTCACGCACGTACCCGCCCATTTTTGCGTATCCGTCGCTTTTATATACCTCCGCAAACTCGGTGAGAAACGCTTTAAGGCGCTCGGAGGTAAGCTTTTCGCCAAACTCCTCAAACAGGGCATTTGCCGCGGCTATCGCATCCATATACTGCTCGATTATGCGCACGGAATAGAGCGTTCTTTCCATATCGGAGGAATATGCACGCTCCTTTTCAAGTATCTCTTTTATGGTTTCTATGTACCACAAAAGCTTTTCAAAGCCCGAAGATAACCCCTTGTGGTTTATGCAGTCGGTGATTATCCTCTGCCTTGCGTTTATCTCCTCACTGTCCTAGGTAAAATAATCGGCAATATTCTGTGCGTTCATACCGAGAAGCTTATCGCATCTGAGGGCGGTAATTGCGTTTATAAGCGCCGTGTCTATAGATTCGTTTTTCCGGAACAGTGACATATCAGCCTCCGACAATAAGTTTGATTGCAAGGTTACGTAAAAATACCGCAAGGGCCGCAACAAGTGCGGAAGAAGCAACAAAGAACAACGCGAATTTTAATTTGGAAAGCCCAAGCAAGGTAAACAGCTTCATATAAAGGTGGTAGCCGTAAGCAAGGTAAAAAAGCGCAAACACGGCAACTATAACAAAAGCGCCGTAAAACAGCAGAGCGGCTGTGAATACGAAAAAATACAAGGTAAAAAGACAGCGCGCCATATAAGCCGTGGGAAACGGCACACGCGGACAGCCATCCTTTTCCCACTTCTGATAAGTCCGTATCATACTCTTGGGATCAAGCAACATATTTTTCTCCTTGCAACCGACAGCGGAAAACTATTTTTTGAATTTATTTATCCAGCCGAGAACGTCTGCATACTTCATTTTACCGGAAGCGACGGAAAGCCCAAGATCGACCACGTCATCATTGCCGCATTCCATCTTTATTCCCTCCGCCTCCAAAAACGTCAGCATTACGTATACGCCTATTCGTTTGTTGCCATCGACAAAAGCGTGGTTTGATATCAAAGAGAAACCGAGGCTTGCGGCCTTTTCTTCTTTCGTTTTGTAAAGCTCTTCTCCGCCGAAGGTGTTGTATGCATTGTTGAGGGCACTTTCGAGCAAATCAATATCCCTTACACCTATGCTGCCGCCCGTTTCCTCGGTAATCAACTGATGCAGCAAAAGTACCTTTTCTCTACTCAGCTTTATCATTTTGCCAGCTCCTCAAAGGCAGGCTTGAATCTTTGCAGAATACGTCTTGCCGCTATATCGATCTTTTCATCATCCGTTATATCAAAATATGAGTTTGAATCTACGTCAATAAGCAAAAACTTTGGCTTGTTGTTTTTAAAAATGACAGCCTGCCCGTTTTTTTCGGCAACCTTAGCAACCTTCGAAAAATTTTGGTTTGCTTCTGTGATCGTAGTAATGGTTTGGGTGTCTATATTCATAATTATCTCCTATTATTTATGCAATGAATTGTACCTACTTCAAGTATATACAAATTCTTAACCATTGTCAATCTATTTTTTCGAAACTCAAGTAAGCAAATTATTCCGCAAATTCCAAGACTTATTTTTCTCCTTGCATTATTTGGCGCAAGGTGGTAAAATGTACTGTAATTATTTTTTTACCGCAATTTTTGCGGGCAGAAGGTAAGTATGGAACAAAGAAGCATAGACCACTCAAGAATATATTACGAAAACGGAATGCTGACGGAATTTGAGGCGACCGTTACGGCTTGCGTGCCTCAGGAAAACGGCTTTGCCGTTACGCTGGATAAGACCGCGTTTTTCCCCGGCGGAGGCGGTCAGGAGGCGGACACGGGAGAGATAAACGGCACCCGCCTTTTATCCGTTTTTGAACGTGACGGCGAGGTAGTACACCTCTCGCCCGTTGCGCTAAACGCAGGCGACACCGTAAAATGCAAAATAGACCGCGTGCCCCGGCTTCGCAAGATGCAGGGACACGGAGGCGAGCACATCCTTTCGGGCATTATGCACCGCCTTTTCGGCACCGAGAATGCGGGCTTCCACCTCGGCAAAAACGAAGTCGTGACCGTTGACACGCGCACGCCCGTTACCGACGGGCAGTTACGAAAAGCGGAAGCGGAAGCGAACCTCGCAATTGCCGAAAACATACCGATCACCGCGTACTTCCCCGCCCCCGAGGAGCTTGAACGGATGAAATTCCGCTCCAAGATAGACTTTGAGGGCGAGGTGCGGATAGTTGAGATAACGGGCATTGACGTTTGCGCCTGCTGTGCACCGCATTTTGAGAGCACGGGAAGCATCGGCTCGGTAAAGATACTCGATGCAATTCCGTGGAAGGGCGGAACGCGCATTACCCTTGTGTGCGGACTTGCGGCATTTGACGACCACGTAGAAAAGCACGATTCCGTAAGGCGAATTTCCGTTACCCTCTCCGCAAAGCCCTCGGAGATTGCGGAGGCGGTTGAAAACCGGCTTGAAAAGGCAGAAGAAAGCAAGAAATGCATAGCGTCCCTCAGCCGCGCCTTGCGCGATATGCGTATTGAAAATACAGAAAAAACCGACGGATGCATCTGCATCTTCGACGAAACGGCGGATGCCGAGGGTCTTCGGGACTACGCAAACCGACTTGCCGAAAAATGCGCCGTTGCCGCCGCGTTTTCACCCGCAAAAACGGGTTTCACCTATGCCGCAGCATCAAAAACACACAATATGCGCACTCTTGCACCCGTAATAAACACAGCCTTAAACGGCAAGGGCGGAGGAAGCGAAACGATGATATTCGGCTCCTTTACCGCCGATAAGGATACCGCACTCGCGTTTTTCAAAACGCTCAAGTTCAACGATTGAAAGGAAAACACATGGACATTTTAGCAACAATTGCAAAAGAACTGAATATCAAGGAAACTCAGGCAGAAAATGCCGTTAAGCTGATAGACGAGGGCAACACAATTCCCTTTATCGCACGTTACCGCAAGGAGGCACACGGCTCCCTTACCGACACACAGCTGCGCGATCTTTCCGACCGCCTTACCTATCTCCGCAATCTTGAGGAGGCAAAGGAAAAGGCATTTACAGCCATCGAAGCACAGGGCAAGATGACTCCCGAGATCGAAGCGGCGCTCACAAATGCCGCTACGATGACCGAGGTGGAGGACATCTACCGTCCGTTCCGCCCGAAGCGCCGTACACGCGCGACCATTGCAAAGGAAAAGGGACTGGAGCCCCTTGCTCTCCTTTTGCTTGAGCAGGACGTAAAGACCGTTCCCTCAAAGGAAGCGGAGGCTTATATAGATGCCGAAAAGGGCGTGGAGTCCGTCGAGGACGCACTCGCGGGCGCAAGCGACATTATTGCAGAGATAGTCAGCGACGATGCGGAGCTAAGGCGCCGCCTCAGATACGTTTGCCGTATGAACGGCAAGCTCACCTCCAAAAAGACCGAGGAGGACGCGGGAGTATATGAAAATTACGCCGATTACAGCGAGCCTATCGCGCGTATGGCGGGCCACCGCATACTTGCCGTAAACCGCGGCGAGCGCGAGGACAAGCTGAAGGTAACGATAGACTTTGAGCGCGCAAAGGCGGAAAACATCATCTTTTCCATATACGTGAAAAATGACAGCGATGCCGCTAACATCGTGCTTGCCGCCGCAAGAGATGCGTACGACCGCCTTATATTCCCTTCTATCGAGCGCGAGATAAGAAACGAAATGACCGACGGCGCAAGCGAGGCGGCGATAAGAGTGTTCGGACTCAACCTCCGACAGCTGCTTATGCAGCCCCCGATCAGGGGCAGAGTTGCCCTCGGAATGGACCCCGGCTACCGCACGGGCTGTAAGCTTGCAGTCGTTGACGGCACGGGCAAGGTGCTTGATACGGGCGTTATCTACCCCGCACCTCCGCACAGCAAACTCTCCGAGGCAAGGGCAACCGTAATCCGCCTTGTAAAGAAGCACGCTGTTACCGTTTTTGCTATCGGTAACGGCACCGCAAGCCACGAAACCGAGGAGTTTGCCGCTTCTCTGCTTTCCGAGCTTCCCGGTGTTTCCTATATGGTGGTAAGCGAGGCGGGCGCATCCGTTTACAGCGCAAGCGAGCTTGCCGCAAAGGAATTCCCCGAATACGACGTTTCCCTCCGCAGTGCGGTATCCATTGCACGCAGACTGCAGGACCCCCTTGCGGAGCTTGTAAAGATAGACCCCAAGGCTATCGGTGTCGGTCAGTATCAGCACGATATGCCCCCGAAGGAGCTCTCCAATACGCTTGACGGCGTTGTTGAGGACTGCGTAAACTCCGTAGGTGCTGACCTTAACACCGCATCCGCTCCCCTGCTTTCCCACATCGCAGGCCTTGGACCTGCACTTGCCGCAAACGTGGTAAAATACCGCGAAGAAAACGGCGCGTTCAAATCGCGTACCGAGCTCAAAAAGGTTCCCAAGCTCGGACCGAAGGCATTTGAGCAGTGCGCGGGATTTTTGCGCGTTCACGACGGCAAGGAGCCGCTTGACAACACGGCGGTTCACCCCGAAAGCTATGCGGCGGCAAAGGAGCTTCTCAAGCTTTGCGGATACGATGTGAAGGCGGCGGCAAACGGACTTCCCGAGATCGCCGAAAAGTGTGACGAAATGGGCAGAGCCGCAATTGCCGAAAAGCTGGGTATTGGCGAAGCGACCTTAAACGACATTATCTCCGAGCTTACAAAGCCGGGACGCGACCCCCGCGACTCCCTCCCCCCTCCGATGCTCCGCTCGGATATTATGGATATAGACAGCCTTATCCCCGGAATGGAGCTTACGGGCACGGTGCGCAATCTTGTAGACTTCGGTGCTTTCGTTGACATCGGAGTGCATCAGGACGGACTTGTGCACATCTCCCGCATTGCGGGCAGAAGGATAAAGCACCCCATTGAGGTGCTGTCGGTCGGTGACCGTGTTACCGTTTGGGTGCTTGACGTGGATAAAAAGAGAGGCCGCATCTCCCTTACCATGCAGAAGCCGAAGGACGCGGAGGAACAGAAATGACCGTTGACGAAAGAAAGCAAAAGGCGGCAGAGCTGTTTACGGCGGGCTATAACTGCTCGCAGGCGGTATTTGCATCCTTTTGCGACCTTACGGGATATGATGAAAAGGCGGCATTGCGCCTCGCTTCCTCCTTTGGCGGAGGCATTGCCCGCCACCGCGACGTGTGCGGTGCGGTTAGCGGAGCTGCAATGGTACTGGGCATTCTTTACGGCTACGACGAGCCCGATAAAGAAAAATGCAAGGAGCATTACGCAAGGGTAAGCGATTTTCTTAACCGCTTTACAGAAGAAAACGGCTCTATCGTGTGCCGCGAGCTTTTGAAGCTGACGGCGGAAAAGGTAAAGAACGACGAAAAAGAGCCCACCCCCACGGAACGCAACGAGGCGTTCTATAAGGCGAGACCCTGCACGCGCCTTGTGATAAGCGCGGTCGAGCAGCTTGCAAAAAAGATTGAAGAGATAGAGAATAATAAATAAAAACATACACGAACGGCGGGAGCAAGCCCCCGCCCTACAGTTACCATTGTTTCTTGGTCGTAGGGCGGGGGCTTGCTCCCGCCGCTGTTTTTATATTAATGCTGAAGCTCCGATTATCCCTGCATCGTTACCCAACTCTGCAATCTTCAATTTCGTCTGTACTCCGAAGTGACGTGTATATTGCTCGTGCTCGATAATGGGAAGGAGGGGCTTTAAGAGGTAATCTCCCTCTCCGCTGATGCCTCCGCCTATGGAAAGCACCTCGGGCTGGAAGGTGTTTATCATATTGGTAAGACCGCAACCGAGATTCTTTATAAACTCGTCAACGAGCTTCTGTGCCTCAACGTCCCCATTCCTTGCACACTCAAATGCGATGCGCGTATCGGCATTTTCGGGGTCGCCCTCTGCCGCCTTTATCATCTCCGTATCGATATTAAGGGATATTGCGCGCTTTATTGCCTCACGCGTCATTCTTTTAAGCGCGGTTGCACTTGAATACACCTCAAAGCATCCCCGTCTGCCGCACGAGCAAAGCTCGCCGTCCGTTTTTACAACGGTATGTCCAAGCTCCGCCGCCGCGCCGTTGATACCCGTGAGTATCTTGCCGTCAAGAATAACTCCGCCGCCGACACCCGTGCCGAGTGTTATCATTACGGAGCTTTTAGTTCCCTTAGCCGCACCTGCGACAGCCTCGCCGAGGGCGGCGGCGTTGGCATCGTTTGCTATCTCGATGCATTCAAGCCCCGTAAGCTTTTTTAATTCCTCGGTTACGGAAAGATCCTTAAAGGTGGGCAGATTGCAGGAATAAACGACAACACCCGTTTCGGGCACTACGGCACCGGGAATGGCGATACCGATACCCATAACGTCCGAAAGACTTACTCCGTTATTTTCGCACACCTCGCGGCAAATCGCGGCAAGGTCGGCAAGGATAAGCCCGCTTTCCCTTTCCGCATGGGTGTGCACTCTTACTTTATCTATTATTTTGTAGTTCTCATCAACAAGACCGGCGCACATTTTTGTGCCGCCGAGGTCAACACCAATAGTGTATTTCATATCGTTCTCCACATAAGTTTTTTTATATTTTACCCTTTTTCACTCAACAAAGTCAATATAATATAACGACATTTGTAACAATATCACCGTTTCGAAAAAAATTTACATTTGACTATTGCATAAATCAAAAAATAAGTATACAATAATGCTGAATGTAAAAAAATCCTAACGGAGAAGATAAATGAAAAGAATCTATGCGGACAACGCGGCAACCACAGCAGTAAGCCGCGAAGTTCTTGATGCCATGCTTCCGTATTTCTGCGAAAGCTACGGCAACCCCTCCAGCCTGCAC
>JAZQFL010000125.1:0-11664 GCA_045539485.1 Eubacteriales bacterium | reverse complement strand
CAACAGTGCTGTCGGTAGTCTCCGCAGGCACATTGCCCGAGCATGACGCAAGCATAAGCATCGCAAGCAGCAATGCAAAAACTCTTTTCATAGCTTCCTCCAAATGGTTTAATTATCTTCTATTTTATCATCACCGCATTTAAAAGGCAATATCTTATTATATTAAATACATTCAATTTATGAAATTTAAAACAGCAGCATCACAGAAAAGCCCGCAAGCAAGGCGTATACCGAGCCTCTGCGCGAGCCTTCCGTGCTGTTTTCAAATATCATATCATCGCAGATAACGAACAGCATCGTTCCGCCCGCAAAGGCAAGCGCAAAAGGAAGCACCGCGCTTGCAATGCTTATGGCAAAGTAGCCGATAAAGGTACCCACTACCTCCACAGTACCCGTAATTGATGCAATAAAAAACGCACGGCGGGGCGAAACACCCGCAAGAAGCATAGGGGAAATTATCACCATTCCCTCGGGCAGATTCTGAAGCGCGATACCGCCCGCTATAAACAGCGCGGACGCCGTATCACCCGAGCCAAAGCCTACACCTGCGGCAATTCCCTCGGGCAGATTGTGTATTGCTATGGCAAGCACAAGGACGATACCCTTGTTTATCTTCCCTTCCCCCATATCGGCTTTTCCGCAAAACAGCGCCTGAAGCTGAGGCACAAGCCCGTCAAGCGCGCTTATCGTGAACGCGCCGATAAAAATACCGCAAACGGCAATAAGACTGCCAAAGCGCCCGCCGTATTCAACAGACGGAATGATAAGCCCCAGTATAGCCGCAGCAAGCATAACGCCAGACGCGAACGCAAGCACGGTTCCGCCGTATCTTTGCGACAGCTTTTTAAATATAAATCCGAAAACGGCACCGACCACGGTAGCCCCGCCGACACCGATGGCGGTCAAAACAACTATTTCCATATTTCTCCACGGGGAGTTAACCTTAGCTTTACGCAGATCTCCCCATATTCAATATATGAAAAAACCAAAAACCTGCAACGCATTTGCAATTTGCGGCAATATAAATCTTGAATGCTTGCATTTTTTCGGTTATAATGAAAAAAACACTTGCGGAGGTTAGCTATGACATACGCCGAAAGAGCAAAGGAACTTGTAG
The DNA here is from genome assembly GCA_045539485.1 of Eubacteriales bacterium. Lineage (GTDB taxonomy): Bacteria > Bacillota > Clostridia > Oscillospirales > CAG-272 > RUG12395. The sequence goes on along the minus strand of JAZQFL010000125.1, from coordinate 10,547 downwards.
CGCAGATGACTTTGGAAGAAAAGGTATCGCAGATGCGTTATAACGCACCTGCAATAGAACGCTTGGGCATACCCGCATACAACTGGTGGAACGAATGCCTGCACGGCGTTGCGAGAGCGGGCGCGGCTACCGTATTTCCGCAGGCTATCGGTATGGCGGCAAGCTTTAATACAGAGCTTATGCACAGTGTTGCAACCGCTATCTCCGATGAGGCGAGAGCAAAATACAATGAATATAAAAGGTTCGGTAACACCGAGATATATCAAGGGCTGACATATTGGTCTCCGAATATCAATATTTTCAGAGATCCCCGCTGGGGCAGAGGGCATGAGACCTACGGAGAAGACCCGTATTTAACGGGAAGAATGGGTACCGCATTTGTAAAAGGCTTGCAGGGAGAGGGAAAGCACCGCAAGCTGGATGCCACGCTTAAGCACTTTGCGGTCCACAGCGGGCCCGAGGAGCTGCGCCACGGTTTTAACGTGGATGTATCTGAAAAGGACCTCAGGGAAACCTACCTTGCCGCTTTTAAATACTGTATTGACAATGCCGATCCTTCTGCTGTTATGGGCGCATACAACCGCGTGAACGGAGAGCCATGCTGCGGCAGTAAAATGCTTATGCAGGATATACTGTTCGGCGAATGGGGTTACCAAGGTTATTACGTATCCGATTGCGGAGCCATTCGCGACTTCCACGAAAACCACAAAGTAACACAGGATGCCGCCGAAAGCGCCGCGCTTGCACTGAACTGCGGCTGTCACCTTAACTGCGGCAGGATGTACCCCTCGCTTATCGACGCATACGAGAGCGACCTTGTAACGGAGGAGACGATAACCGCCGCTGTGGAAAAGCTGTTCGAGGCAAGATTCCGCCTTGGCATGTTTGATGATAATTGCGAGTACGACAGCATTGGATTCGATGTTGTAGAATGCGAAAAGCACACGGCACTTAACCGCAAAATGGCAGAAGAAGGAATAGTGCTTCTCAAAAATGACGGAATACTACCCTTAAAGCAAGGCACCTCCGTTGCAGTTATAGGCCCGAACGCAAACGACGCAAGTGTTCTGCGCGGTAATTATCACGGAACCTCATCAAGAGAGACCACCATACTGCGCGGCATACAGGATGCATCCGAGGGAAGCGTTCGCTTTGCACGCGGCTGTCATATCTTCAAGGCCGAGAACACCGGAGTATGGGACAGAATGCTGCGTGAAGCTATACTTGCGGCAGAAAACGCAGATGTTGTTGTGCTTTGTATGGGTCTTAACCCTGCAATGGAGGGCGAGCAAGGAGATGCATATAATGCCGCAAACAGCGGCGACAAAACGGATCTTGAACTGCCTGCCGCACAGCGCCTGCTTGCCGAGAAGATCGTTGCTGTCGGCAAGCCGGTAATATTTGTGAACGTGAGCGGAAGCTGTGTGAATCTGGAATATGCCGACAGAAACTGCAATGCCGTAATACAATGCTTTTACCCCGGAGCGGAAGGCGGCAACGCGCTTGCCGATATACTGTTCGGCAAGGTGTCCCCAAGCGGCCGTTTACCCGTGACCTTCTACAGATCTGCAGACGATCTGCCCGATTTTGCAGACTACAGCATGGAAAACAGAACCTATAAGTTTTTTAAGGGCGAGTGCGTTTACCCGTTCGGCTACGGACTTACGTATTCAGAAATAGTGGAAAATTGGACAGACGAAAACACCGTTGAGATCGTAAATAACGGTGATTTTGATACAGATTACTCTGTATTAAAGTTTGAGTATATCCCCCACAAAAACCTCTGCGGCTTCAAAAAGATCTTCATCCGAGCAGGAGAAAAAAAGACCGTTATCTCCTAAAAAGTAATGGGATGTAAAGAAACTCAGGTTTCTTTACATCCCATTATTATTTAAGCTTACATATATCAGTATTCCTATACCGAAAGATCGCTACCGCATATCGCGTCTGTCGTGGAAGCGGAGATGCGCGCAGGTTGGGTCTGTCCTTTTTATTATCAGGCATCTGAAAAACTGTAAAACTTCAAAGGCGAGAAAACAGACTACAAACAGCGCTAACGGCCCGAGGCACAGCAATACACTCACAAACTCAGCCGTTTCAAAAGGCAGAAAAATAAATACCGATATTCCCAAAAGAGGTGTAAACAGCGAGGCTATCTGCAGATAATGCAAAAAGCATATAAACCAATGAATGCGGTTATCCTTTCTCAGGTCAAAGAATTTGCGTACACGCAGAATAGCTTTATTCGGCCTTACGTAGCGTTTCTCATATTTCTGCCTCAGAGGCCACCAAAATTCTCTGAATGCGTTTTCATACCGCCTAATGGCAAGGCCGCTTCCGAGCAACAAGAAAATATAAAACGATACTATGTAAAACACCATCATTGAAGCATATTCTCCTACGGTTATGATAGCTTTACTTTTCGGCAAGCTCGTTAAGCAGATCGGAGGAAAGCGCGGTAACGGGCCAGCCTGCCTCGTTCCAAACTATCGTACTGATGTGGAGTTTTATGGGAGAGACTCCTTCCGTGGTTCGGTATTCCCAAGCCTCGGAAACCATGTACCACTGTCCGTCATCGTCAAGGAAGGGTTGAGCATGAGCGGTACCCACCACTCCGTCCTTCCATTCCGTGAGAGGCGCGAGATTTTTCGAGCCGAGTAACGGATTGTCATTCTTATCATAGTACGGTCCGGTCAAGCTCGTGCTTCTGCCGACCGCCCAATAATAATCTGCCGTCTTGTTAAGGCTGCCCATAGCAAGGAACAGATAGTAGTAATCTCCGCGTTTTATGAGATACGGAGCTTCCATAAAATCAGGCGCATCGGCAAGGCGGTACTGCGTTGTATCCGTTTCGTGAAGGAGTCCCGTTTCGGGGTCTATACGCTGCATATAAATACCTTCCGCATAAGAGCCCCAAACGAGGTACACCTTACCGTCGTCATCCTCAAAAATATTGGGGTCAATGCAGTTATACGGAGTAGTATTTGGACTTTCCTTATACGAGCGGATAACCATTCCCTTATCAACAAATCCGCTTGTCGGAGTTTCACAGTCAACCAGACCGATAACCGAATTACGGGAGCCCGTAGTGGACGAGGCATAGTAAATACGAAGCTTGCCGCCTACCATATAGTATCCGGGAGACCAAATACTGTCATCTCCGAGCTGTTCCATTATCCACGCGGGCTTGGTGTCGAATACTGTAGTAACATTAGACCAGGTAATGAGATCCTTTGAGGATTTTATCTTCATTCCGCCTGACATGTTTATGTTGTAGTAAACACCGTTGTACTTGATTATCTCGGGGCAGCTTGCGGGAGCACCCGTTGCGCCCTTCAACGAAAGCACGCGGGGAAGCTCGGTCTCGGGAGTTACAGCAAGCTCAAGCGTCCACACGGGCGCAGAAGCTTCACTTGCAACCTGAACCGCATCGCCGAGATATCCTCCGGTTTCAACGCACTGAAGCTTGTAGCCGTTATCGGTAACGACGGCGCGCCAACGCTGTGCGTGATTCGCAGTTTCGGTATACAGCGCAATCTCGGAACCGTCATTTGTTGATTTCTGCTTTACAGAGAGGTAATAACCGCAGACTGCACTGCGTATCAAATACGTTCCGTCGCTCTGACGGTCAAGATACCAAATACTGTCAAGGTCTCCGTCAATTTCCGACATTGCCGCAAGCTCGCCGTGTATGGTTCCGAAGGTCGCCCCCGCCAGAGCAAGGGAACCGTTTTTCACAAAATAACCTGCACCGTCTATAATACCGTCATCAACGAGATCTTCATTCTCGGTTTTTTCACCAACATAAGCGCGTACAAGCTTGATCTGACCGCCTTCGGGGTCATTTGTGCTGGTGTAGATGTAGAGATAGCCGTTATGGATAAGCATTCCGGGCCAGTTGCCGAATTTGCCCGCAGTGATGCCAAAGGGATCATAGCTTTCCGTCCAGTCGGAAGAGCGGGCCTTGGATATGTCAACACCCTTCTTGGTCATAACGATCTTTGTTTTTCTGCTCTTATCGTCGTTGGTATCAAGCTCGGAGCCCACTACGTCCTCCTCTGTCTGGAAGGCAACCACGATGCGTCCGTCCGGAAGCTCTACCCAGTAAGGCGCACCGCCCCACGCGGTATTACCGGGGAAGAAGCAGCCTGTAACTCCCTCCCAATGCGCTCCGTCTGCGGAGTAGAGCAGGTAAGGGAGAAGATTGCTTCCCGTTTCAGCATAGAAGCGCTTGGTCTCAACCGACATCAGATAACCGCCGGCAGAAAGCTTGTCTGCAATGGGCATGCCGTTGCGGTCAGACTTTCGGGTATCGTCTGAGGTGTAGCTTGCACGCACCCACTTTTCTGCGGTCTCGTCCCACTCAAAAATATCGGTAGAGGGAATAATGGGCTGTTCGTACACGGTCTTGCCTACAGCGAAGAAGCAGGTAAGCTTGCCGTTAACGTAGCAAAAATCAGGCTCCCAAAGTCCCCACGAAACACCGTCTTCAAGGCCGTCCTGCTGCAATTCGCAAACTATGGAATGAGGGTAGAAGCTCTGGCAGTTATCGTCGCTTGCGTGAATGCGTATGGAGGAGTAGCCACCGGAGGCTTCTTTGTCATTTGAACGGTATGCTATAAGCACCCGGCCGCTTTCCAGCTGAATTATATCAACGTTTGCAAGAGTCTTTGTCGGATCCTCGCCGTAGAAAAGGATCTTTGTCTCACCCCAAGTAAGTCCGTCATCCTCGCTGAATACTGCCTTCATACAGCGCTGACCGTTATTTGTTGAGGGCCACGCACAGATCATCCTTCCGTCCTGAAGTACGTACATACGGGCGTATGCACTTCCTGCGCTTGATGCCGTGCTGTACTGTGTAACAGTGATGGGAGTCTCAAAGTTCAGGCCGTAGTAATCTTCATCGGTCTCTCCGTCTACGATCGCTCCGCTCTCCTTGCCGTAATCAACTGCCGCATCGCCGTAATTCATCATTGCCTTAACAACACCGCAAAGATTTTCATTATTAAGGTTTCTTGCCGTATAGGTCTCTACGCTGTATACAAGCGTATTACTTACCGCATTTCCGTTTGCATCGCACACGGTTGCCTTTATTTCCTCGCGAAGATGAGTTGCGTTGAAGCCCTCAAACCTTGCAACGTATCTGCCGTTTTCATCAAAGTCAAATTTGTCAATGCGGTATTCTTTGCCAAGCATCTCGACCTTTACGTACAGTCCGCTCACATCCGCAGTTGTAAACTTGATGCGAACGGAAATTTCATCCTTGAGATAAATAGATGCGGATTTCCATATTGCTGTATCTGTTGCCTCTCCTATAAATGAAAGACCGTCTGCAACCTCAGGAGCAGCTGCCGTTCCCCATGCGGCCTGCTCTGCGCTCAGAGCTGCGTTTACAAGCTCGTCGGTTTTATAACCTACGTACTTTTGCGTTTCCGCTCCGTAATTAAGCAGATCCACAAGCAAAGTGCGGAACTTACTGTTGGTGGTTTTTGCAAGCTGTCTGTAGCAATATCGGGCTATACTGTAAGTTACCGTTTCACTCTCATACTCAACTCCGTTAAAGCTTGCATAGAGCGTTGCTTTCATCTCGTCGTTCATATGATACGGCGCAAGATTTCGGAAGCTGAACACGTACATATTATCGCTTACCGTGTATTCGGTTATTACCGTTGTTTCTCCGTTCATTACTATTTTAACATACGGTTCGGTATATCCCTCCGCATCAAATTCCGCCTTTTTTACCTTGTAGTTTACCGCAAGATTGTTATACAAGGTGAGCGATGCAGAATTAAGCTCGAGGCCAATGGGCATGAATTTATTGCCGTTTTCGGTTGCATACTGCTCTGCAGGTGAGCCCTTAGGCGCTATTATTACTGCGCTTTTGGGAACTGCCGCGTCTGTAAGCTCTGCAACTGCGGAAAGGACGGTTAGCCTTTCAAGCGCTTTGCATCCGCCGAATACGTTCTCTCCAAGCGTTGTCATACCGGCAGGAAGGGTGATCTCCCGGATCGATTCCCAATCAGAGAGTGCATCTTTACTTAAGCTTTTAACGCCGTCTTTTACTGTGACGTTTATTTCATCAAATAGAGCTGAAATTGCAGCAAATGAATCTTTTTCGACTTCTCCGGCTGTATAATTGAGGGTGGAGCCGTTTGTGATAACCGCCGTATTTTTAGCGGAGGTCATTCCGTCCGTAAGTGATACAGCATCTATATTGCCTCCGTTCCAATTAACGGTAAGGCTGTTTACGGAAATAGGATCAAGTCCGTTATTAGCATTGGGAGAGGCAAGGATATTTGATACGGTTGCGCTGTCCTTAACCGTTATCTCAACGTCCCCGCACTTTACACCCGGCTTATTTACAGACGTATAGTACAGCATACCGACTTCGGCATCACCGCCGATTACTACCGTTGCCTTGCCGCTGTGGTGTCCGCCTGCAAGCTGGCGGTTGTAGGTGGAGATCACCCACTTACTGCCGGAAAGAACGGTGATATCAGCCGGGTCTGCGCAGTTGAGATTTTCTGACGCAAGCCCTGCTCCGTCTTGGAAACCGCCAAGTATACTTAGCGCAGATGCAAAGGTCTTGCCGTCCGTGGCAGCATCAAAAACAGCCTCAAATCCCTCGCCAACGTAAAGAGGATTACACTGCGCCACTAAAAGCCAGAATTTGGCATTGAGACGAACGTTGATATCATCAAGCTCGGTTGCGCCGTAAAGGAAGAATCTCCATCCGTCGCTTACTATATACTCAGCATCTGCTGTCTCGCGGTAATCAACACCCTCAAAAACGGAGGTGATAGTGACTTTGCCTTCATACTCGATCCAAGGATCAAAATTTGCTTTCTGGGTATAAGGACCGCAGATAACTACAGTACAATCCTTGGAGAGGTCAAGTGAGTTGTACGCATCCATAAGGGTGCCAAGCGCCTTTTCGGGCGAAGAGCCGTCGCCCGTTCCGCAGTCTTTAACGTATACAACTGTGTATGGCTCAATCTCCACATCGCCGTATCTAACGTCGGTATCGCAACCTTGAACGCAAACACCTGTAAGGTTTTCGAAAGCGGTTTGGGAATCCGCATCATTAGGATTGCGGTTAACGGTTACAGTACCGGTACCGAAGTTGTCAACAGAAGCGTTGTACAGCTTGGACTCAACAAGACCGGAGAGATCTCCGCCATAGATGTTAATGGTAAGCTTTCCGTTAAATACAGCGTGCGCAGACTGAACGGCGGCGAACTTATTTGTAAGCTTGAATCCGTCGTAAATATTAATGGTAATATCTGCCTCATTGGTGTGACCGCTGGTTTCACCAACGTATGAACAGCCGATGAGAGAATTCATCTCACCGCCTCTGAGGTTCATTACGATCTTTGCATTTTTGCCGTAGCTGGACTTACCGGTAGGACCGTTAACGTTTCCGCTGGTGTAGTGACCGGCATCGGTAGTAACGGGGCAAAGGAACTTACCGCCGTTGATGTTTATGGTCATATTACCGTCATAAGTAGAGGTGGAATCTCTGTCGCCGCCGCGGATATATGCCCAAGTACCGGAGTTGACTTCAATGGTCAGGTCCTTGGAAAAAGTACTTGGAGAAGCTGCCTTATCAATGTTTTTGTTGCATCCGACAAGCAGAATGGGATGATTTGTGGACTTGGCGGGGTCCTTACCATTAACCGTAACACCGTCACCTATCTTGAAGTTATTATACTGCATAACAAAGATGGGATTAGTGTTAGTCGGAATAATGGTTACGTGCTCAAACACAAAATCACCGTTAAAATATATACAGGCAACGGTTTTATTATATGTTTTGAGGCAAGCACCGCTTTTAGCGTAATCAATTCCGTTAAATTTTGACGTTACAATGATTTTAGCATTGTTTTTGGGAAGTTTGTAGGTCGTACTTGTACCAAGAGTAGTAACTCCTGTAACAACAACGGTAACCTCATCAACATTCGAAAACGTGTTAGCCGCTTCAATGGCCCTTGCAAGAGTGGCAACCGCAGTTGCTGCTGTCTTACCGTCGTTCGTGTCATCACCTGCAGTACCGTCCAGGAACACTACCGGTTCGGGATTACCGCCCTCAACGGCCTCCGCCGAAAACATACCGAAGGGAACTGAAGAAAACGTGAGGATCATGCAAAGCAAAAATGCAATGACCTTTTTCATAATGCTCTCCTTTTTATCGTGTCACAAGTATATATGATGATTATACAGTCTAATTACCAATATTTCAACACTTATGAACTATTCTTCAACAAAAACGGCTCAAATACCGAAGCATTTGAGCCGTTTTAGTTTTTATAGATTAGAACAGACCGCTGATCTTGCCGTTCTCGTCAACGTCGATCTTCTCAGCAGCGGGAGACTTGGGAAGTCCGGGCATTGTGAGGATATCGCCGGTGAGAACAACGATGAAGCCTGCGCCTGCGGAGATCTTTACGTTCTTAACGGTAACGGTAAAGTTCTCGGGCGCGCCGAGCTTGGTGGGATCATCGGAGAAAGAGTACTGTGTCTTTGCGATACATACGGGGCACTTATCGAAGCCGAGCTTGGTGAGCTGTTCGATCTGCTTCTTTGCGTTGGGCATTACGGTAATACCCGCGCCGCCGTATACCTTCTTAACTACCGCCTCGATCTTCTCTTCGATTGTAGAATCAAGCTCGTAGCTGAAGGTGAAGTCGCCCTTTTCCTCCTCGCAGAGACGTACGACCTCGCGGGCAAGCTCCTCGCCGCCCTTGCCGCCCTCTGCCCAAACGGTAGAGAGAACGGTGTTTACGCCAAGCTCGCGGCACTTGGAAATGATAAACTCAATTTCCTTATCCGTATCGGTGGGGAAACGGTTTACCGCAACAACGCAGGGGAGCTTATATACGTTCTTGATGTTGGAAACGTGGCGGAGGAGGTTCGGGATACCCTTTTCAAGTGCTACCAGATCCTCGGTACCCAGCTGAGTTTTTGCAAGGCCGCCGTGCATCTTGAGTGCGCGAACGGTAGCAACAACTACAACAGCATCGGGGGTAAGACCTGCCATACGGCACTTGATATGAAGGAACTTCTCAGCACCCAGGTCAGCACCGAAGCCTGCCTCGGTAACGGTGTAGTCGCCCATCTTGAGAGCAAGCTTGGTTGCCATTACGGAGTTACAGCCGTGTGCAATATTAGCGAAGGGACCGCCGTGTACGAACGCGGGAGTTCCCTCAAGGGTCTGAACGAGGTTAGGCTTGATAGCATCCTTAAGGAGTGCGGTCATAGCACCGACAGCCTTAAGGTCGCCTGCGGTAACGGGCTTATCGTCATAGGTGTAGCCTACGATGATGCGGGAGAGTCTTTCCTTTAAGTCGGTAATGGAGTTGGAGAGGCAGAAAACAGCCATTATCTCGGAAGCAACGGTAATATCAAAGCCATCCTCACGGGGTACGCCGTTTGCCTTGCCGCCCATACCGTCCACAACGAAACGGAGCTGGCGGTCGTTCATATCAACGCAGCGCTTCCAGGTGATCTTTCTAACGTCAATGCCGAGTGCATTTCCCTGCTGGATGTGGTTATCAAGCATAGCGGCAAGCAGGTTGTTTGCAGCACCGATCGCGTGGAAGTCGCCCGTGAAATGGAGGTTGATATCCTCCATAGGAACTACCTGAGCGTATCCGCCGCCTGCGGCACCGCCCTTAACGCCGAATACCGGTCCGAGAGAGGGCTCGCGGAGGGCAACGGTAACGTCCTTGCCTATTCTCTTAAGTCCGTCTGCAAGTCCGATGGTAGTGGTGGTCTTTCCCTCGCCTGCGGGAGTGGGAGTAATAGCGGTAACAAGGATGAGCTTACCGTTCTCGCGGTCAGTATCCTTCAGCAGAGCGGGGTCTACCTTTGCCTTGTAGTTACCGTACTGCTCTATATACTTAGCATCAACGTGAGCGCGCTTGGCGATCTCCGTTATATGCTCCATTTTGCACTCCTGTGCTATCTCAATATCAGTTTTGTAACCCATTTTTCTATCCTCCGATTACATTTATTTAAAATACTTTACAGCCGCCTCAAACATGCGGATGTCATAATTGCCGGGAACGTTTTTGTAAAGCCCCTTGCCGATACGCTCGCTGTGTCCCATCTTACCGAATACGCGGCCGTCGGGAGAGGTAATGCCCTCGATAGCGTACATGGAGTCGTTGGGGTTGAAGTGAACGTCTGCTGTCGCGTTGCCGTTAAGGTCAACGTACTGAGTAGCTATCTGACCGTTTGCGGCAAGCTCAGCTATAAGCTCCTCGCTTGCGATAAAGCGTCCTTCGCCGTGGGATATCGGCACGCTGTAGATATCGCCTACGTTGGTGTATGCAAGCCAAGGAGACTTGTTGGAAGCGATACGAGTGCGTACGATGCGGCTCTGGTGGCGCGCAATGGTGTTAAAGGTAAGGGTGGGACAGGTATCATCGGTATCGATTATCTTACCGTAAGGAACGAGGCCGAGCTTGATAAGAGCCTGGAAACCGTTACAGATACCGCACATAAGTCCGTCGCGGTTTTCAAGCAGGTCGGTCACGCCCTCCTTG
>JAZQFL010000124.1:0-3012 GCA_045539485.1 Eubacteriales bacterium | reverse complement strand
CATGGCTACGATCCGACTTGCAAGCATAATGAGCGTTTCCTTAACGAGGAACGGTTCCGTTCCCGCAGAGAGAGTAAAAAAGTTCATAAAAGCTCCTTAAAGAGTTAATATAACGTTAACAAAACAATTATACACAAAGTGAGCGGAAAAGGAAAGTACTTTTTAAAAAAAATTGACTTTGGGCAATAATATTGGTATAATAAATTAAATATACGGTCGGGAGGAAGCCATGGAAAATTTACCCCGCAATGAAGCAGAAAAGCTGATGCGCGAGCTTGAAAAAGAGATATCTTATCACTCGCGCCTTTACTATATTTACGATAAGCCGGAAATATCGGATTTTGAGTATGATAAAATGTTCCGCCGTCTGCAGGAGCTTGAGGCGGAGTATCCCGAGCTTAAAAGCCCCAATTCGCCCACCTTGCGCGTAGGCGGAGATCCGCTTACCGCGTTTGAAAGCGTGGAGCACGCGGTGCCGATGGGCAGTCTTACCGACGTTTTTGATTTTGACGAGCTTGATGCATTTGTGGCAAAGGCCGAGGCGGCGGTGGGCAAGGATGCGTATTTTTCCGCAGAGCCGAAGATAGACGGCCTTTCCGTTGCGCTTACCTATGAAAAGGGCAGATTCGCGCGCGGTGCAACGCGCGGTAACGGCACTGTCGGCGAGGACGTTACCGAGAATCTTCGTACTGTCGGTGGTATTCCGCTGATGCTTGGTGAACCGCTTGATCTTACCGTGCGCGGTGAGGTCTATATGAGCCGTGCATCCTTTGAAGGGCAGAACAGGCGCCGCGCGGAAAAGGGCGAGGCGCTTATGGCAAATCCCCGCAATGCCGCCGCAGGCTCGCTCCGTCAGCTTGATTCCAAGGTGACTGCATCGCGCGGACTTGATATATTCGTTTTCAATCTGCAAGCCGGCTCGCTGTATGCGGACGGCCATAGCCTTGACAGCCATACCGAGATACTTGACAGGCTGGAGGAGCTTGGCTTTACAGTGCTCCGCCGCCGTGAGCGCATAAAGGGCGCGGAGAATATCAAGCGATATGTTGAAGAGCTCGGCGAGGCACGCACGGAGCTTGAGTACGATACCGACGGCGCCGTAATAAAGCTTGACAGCCTTGAGCTCAGACGCAGAATGGGTGAAGGCACTACCACGCCGAACTGGGCGGTAGCCTTCAAATACCCGCCCGAGGAGAAGGAAGCAAAGCTGCTTGATATCGTTATTCAGGTAGGAAGAACGGGTGTGCTTACCCCGAACGCGGTGCTTTCCCCCGTCAGACTTGCGGGTACCACAGTCAGCCGTGCCACGCTCCACAATGCCGATTTTATTTCGGAAAGAGATATAAGAATAGGCGATACCGTCATCGTCCGCAAGGCGGGCGAGATAATCCCCGAGATAGTAAAAAGCCTTCCCGAAAAGAGGAAGGGTGATGAAAAGCCCTACGTTTTGCCTGATGTATGCCCCTCTTGCGGAGAGGCTACCGTAAGGGACGAGGAGGCGGCTGTAAGGTGCAAAAACCCCGACTGTCCCGCACAGAGAGCACGACAGATAGAGCATTTTGCAACCAAGGCGGCAATGGACATCGAGGGGCTTGGTCCGCGTGTCGTTGAACTGCTTCTCAAAGAAGAAAAGATCCGCGATGCCGCAGATCTTTACGCGCTGAAGGCGGAGGATATTTCCGACCTTCCCGGACTTGGCAAAAAGTCCGCGGATAAGCTTATTGCCGCAATTGAGGCATCCAAGGGCGCGGGGCTTGAAAAGCTGCTTTACGCTCTCGGCATCCGTCAGGTAGGCGAGGTCGCCGCCGCAGCCGTGGCAAAAAAGGCAGGCGAGCTTTTCCGTATGTTTGAAATAACGCGAGAGGAGCTTTGCGAGATAGGCGATATCGGCGAGATAACCGCGGATAATATCGTTTCGTATTTTGCTACCGACCACGCACGTGTACGTGCGGAGCGCTTCCGCGACGCGGGACTTCTGCTTGAGGCAAAGCAAAAGCCCGTCGGAGACACGCTTGCAGGCAAGATAATAGTTATAACGGGAACTCTTCCCACCATGAGCCGTGATGAAGCAAAAAAGCTTATCACGGCACACGGCGGAAAGGCTTCCTCCTCCGTTTCAAAAAAGACGGACTATCTCCTTTGCGGAGCGGATGCGGGCTCAAAGCTTGCCGATGCTCAGCGCCTCGGAACAAAGATAATTACCGAGGACGAGCTAAAGGAAATGCTGGGCATTTAAAAGCCGAAATAGTCGTTCATTCCGTTAAAGATGCCGCGCGCAAACAGCTGCGGGTTTTGTGACAGCATAGCGGCATCGCTTGGATTTGTGATAAATCCGAGCTCAAGCAAAATTGCGGGCATTGTTGTTTTTCTCAGCACGTAAAGCCCCGGGCGGAGCTTAACCCCTCTGTTGCGGAGCCCCGTTGCGTCGGCTATGCCGTCAAGTATATCCTCCGCAAGAGGGTATGAGCGGCCTTGCGCGGAGTAAACGAGTGCCTCGGTGCCGTTCGCTTCCGGGGTTGCGGATGCGTTGCAATGCAGGCTGATAAAGTAATCTGCAGGCCACGCATTTGCCGCGTTTACACGCGCCGCAAGACTTGTTTGAGTGCTTGTGCCGAGCTGAGTGTCAGCTGTGGGGCGTGAGAGGCGTGCCTCGTAGTTTCCGCTTGCGTTAAGCAGGGAAGCAAGGCGCAGGCCTATCTCAAAAACTATATCCTGCTCTCTGAGGCCGTTACCTTCTGCGCCCGCATTGGGGTTTACGGGGTTGTGCCCTTGGTCTATGTAGACCTTAATACTCATATCAAATACCGTTCCTTGTGTTTTTTATCAGTATATTCACAAAGGAGCGAAATGACAAATCGGAGAAAACCGTGGTAGAGATTCAAAAGATATTAAGCCACACGCGCCGCGCGTGCGAGCATTATGACCTTATAGATGACGGCGACGTTATCGCCGTGGGAATATCGGGAGGCAAGGATTCGCTTGCGCTTCTTTTGGCGCTTGATGAGATGCGCC
>JAZQFL010000123.1:0-7146 GCA_045539485.1 Eubacteriales bacterium | reverse complement strand
ACCAACCGAGAGAGTTAAGGAATATATCGGCATTTGCACCGCTAACAAGCTGATCGGCACCGTCATCGGCAAGATGCGCGGAAGCAAACCATACTGCCTTGCCGTTTCCTATCTCAATTGCCGCAGCGGCAACAAACTGCTCATTGAGGTCTCCATCCTCATAATAAGTCTTAGTTGCGTTGGGATCTGCTTTGCCTACAGCATCCGTGCTGGTAAGAAGCAGGGGTGTAACGCTGTCAACACCGTCGGGAAGCGTCTCCGCCTTACGCATAGCGTGGCTGAATGCAGTAAGCACGCGCTTGCCGCCTTCAATTATGGGATCGGTTATTTCGTGGCTTTGAATGTCGGGAAGCAGGTAATATGTTTTATTCTGCGTATAATGCTTGGAGGATCCTTCGGCCACTATACCTCCGCACACGTCTAGTCCGAGTTCGGAAGCAAGCTTTACGAAATTAGGCAGATTACCGATCTTGTAACCCGCGCAAACGACTACGTTGCCGCCCTCACGCACAAAGCTGAGAATTGCATCAAGCTCTGCGTCGGAAATATCGGAAGTGGGACCGTTGATAAGGATAAGATCCGCATCCTCGGGAGCACTTAATGTTCCCTGAACGATGCCGGAAACAAGGTCGCCTCCAAGAGACTCAGAAGAAGATGAGGAGATAAGACTGAGTGTATCATACTCAAAGTTTTCGTCCTTCAAATATCCGAGATAAGTCTCGGAGAGGTCGGTCTCTCCGTGACCGGTGAGCGCATAAACCTTCGGGATATCGGTTGCGGTAACGTAGTCGATGGCAGAGGTAACTGCATTCTCGCCCGCAAACACGGTCTCGCCCTGAGGCATTACACCGTAATAGTAGTAATTGTAGTAGTCTTCCTCGGAGTATGTGGTGTACACTATCTCGCCGTAAGGAACGATCTTTACGCGCTTATCGCTTACAACGATAAGGCTGTTATCCTCAAGCGCATCCTCTGTATACTGAGCAATGAAATTAGGAGAGACCGCGGGGTCTACGGTTTTTATCTTGATTTTCGAGTTACCGGAGGAATATCTTGCAAGGAGTTCGGTAAGCTCGTCAAGCGCGTAACCGCTTTGCGCAACGTGGTAAACGGTAACGTCCTCTTTTACGGACTTGATTATCTCCTCGGACTGAGTATCAAGAGTAAAAAGCTTTTTGGAGGAGGTATCAAGCTTGATGAATTCGGACGGGAGAGAGTTTACTATAAGGTTAACGAATATCAGCGCCGCAAGCAAAACCGCTGTCATAACAACGCTGTAACCGCCTGCCTTTAACGCTTTTGCGGAGGCTGTGTTTTTATTCTTACTATCTTTCATTTCACTTTACCTCCTCAGCTGTATCTCTTCTTTTCCACAGACTGAACGCAGAGGAAAAGGCAGAAAACGATAACGGACAGATAATAAACAACTGCGCTCAGGTCAAAGATTCCTGTAGCGAAGAGATAGAATCTGTCGAACACGGAAAGCTTATCAAGGACCTTCGCAAACAGACCCGCAAAGCTATCCTTGAAATTGAAATAGCAGAAAAGCGTTATTGCCTCCAAAGCAACACCTGCGGTAGCGCCTACCCAGATATCCTTTGTCATTATCCACACGATAACGCCCGCAAGCACACAGCAAACGGAAAAGGCAATAAGCGTGCCCTCTGCGGTTGAGGGGATAAGACCGGAAATGGAGCTCATAAGGTAAATTGCAAGCATAGCACCGAAGGTAAGCACGGCGGCAATTACCTGGCTTTCGGTAACAGAGGAAATGAACATACCGATAGCAAGAAGCGCCGCACCCATCAGAATAAAACCTACTATTGTGCTGTAAGCGGAAACAAGAGCCACCTCACCGTACATGGAAAGGATGATGGGATAAAAGCTCATTATCGCAACGGGAATTAGGAACACCGTCACAAGAGCAAAATATTTACCGAGCACAACAGAGCTGACCTTAAGCGGAAGCGAATAAAGCAGCTGGTCGGTACGCTGATGCCTTTCCTCGGCAAGTATCTTCATCGTAAGCACGGGAACTATCAAAAGGAAGATAAAGCCCGTTTCGGCAAGTGCGCTTTCAAAGGATGGATAAAGCCCCTTGAAATTATAAAGGCTTGACAGGATGCCCGTAATGAGCAAAAGAAAGCCCGCAAATACCGCGCCCTGCATATTGCAGAAATAGGAGCGCAGCTCTTTTCTGTAAACAGAACCCATTTTCACCTCTCCTTTCAGCCGAACAGGGGCTTGTAATCGTCCCCGTCGTCCTTAGTTTCTTCGGTATCCTCTTCGGCATTATCCGACGCATCAACCATATCTTCGGAGTTAACATCCGATATTTCATTCTCACCGTTATCTGCGGTAAGGGCGAGGAATATATCCTCAAGCGTTTTTTCGTGCGGGATCATTGCAAGCAGAGTAATACCCGACTTGTGCACCTGAGAATATACCGCGCTTCTTATATCGTTTGCGCGCAGATAGCGGAGCATAATACGGCACATTCCGTCCGCATCCACAGAGGTCTCGCAGTCCTCGGCAATATTGGAAAGGTTGTCCGCAAGGGCTTTCATTTCCTTTTCCGTGCACTTTAGCTGAAGCTCAAGCACGCCGTCGGAGGTGTACTTCTCCTCAAGGTCGGAAAGCTTATCGTTTGCAACTATCCTTCCGTGGCTGATGATGATAACGTGGTCGCAGACCTCGCTTATCTCAGTGAGAATGTGGCTTGAAAGAATTACGGTATGCTTTTTACCGAGAGAACGGATAAGCTCGCGTATCTCGATTATCTGAATGGGGTCAAGGCCTACCGTCGGCTCGTCAAGAATAATTATCTCAGGGTCGCCGAGCATAGCCTGAGCAATGCCAACTCTCTGCTTATAACCCTTTGAAAGATTCTTTATCAGTCTGCCGCGTACGTCGGCAATATCGGTAAGCTCCATTACCTCCTCTATCTGCTCGGCAAGCTCAACACCGCGAAGCCCCTTTGCCCTGCCGACAAAATCGAGATATTCGGCGGGAGTCATATCCGTGTAAAGCGGAGGGATCTCGGGAAGATAACCGATGCATTTTTTAGCCTCCAAGGGCTCTGCATAGATATCGTGCCCGTTAATGGTAACACTTCCCGAAGTGGAAGCAAGCGTACCGCAGATTATGTTCATAGTGGTGGATTTGCCTGCACCGTTGGGTCCGAGAAAGCCGTATATCTTTCCCGATTCAACGGTAAAGCTTATGCCCCGAACGGCCTTGTGGCCGCCGTAGCTTTTTACAAGATCTTTTACCTCGATCAAAGAAAAGCACCCCTTTTACTGAATTTTTATAAATGCTAATACCGCAATGTGACGGTTAAATGATACATAGGTAAAAGAATACACCGGAAATATGAACAAATTATGAACAAACGCAAATAATATTATTAAATGCCGTTTTTCATACTCTAAAACTTGACAAAAATAGCAAGTAATGATAGAATATCATCTATCTTATACGCATTATTAATTAGAGGTAAATTATGATCCAGAAGATGCGCGGTACCCTCGACGTCATGCCCGAGGAGACCCCTATATTTAACTATATCGAATCCGTTGCCCGCAGAGTTTGCGAGCGCTACGGATATAAAGAGATACGTACGCCCACATTTGAGGCGACCGAGCTCTTTGCGCGCGGTGTCGGCTCCACCTCCGACGTTGTCCAAAAGGAGATGTACACCTTTGAGGACAGAGAGGGACGCTCCCTTACCCTGCGCCCCGAGGGTACCGCAGGCGTTGCCCGTGCAATGATAGAGCACGGCAGATGCGGCGGTGTGCTTCCCGAAAAGCTTTTCTATTTCATTAACTGCTTCCGCTACGAGGCGCCTCAGGCGGGCAGAAGCCGCGAGTTCTTCCAGTTCGGTACCGAGATGTTCGGCGCCGCAGGTCCTCACGCCGATGCTACCGTAATCGCACTTGCACACGACGTTATAAAGGAGCTTGGAATTGAAGCAGAGCTTCACATAAACTCTATCGGCTGCCCGAGCTGCCGTCCCGCACACAGAGATGCGCTTAAAGCATATTTTGCGGATTATGAGGACAAGCTCTGCGACACCTGCAAGGGCAGACTTAAGACAAACCCAATGCGCGTGCTTGACTGCAAGAGCCCAATATGCGGAGAGATAGCAAACGGCGCACCCCGCACGCTTGATTATCTCTGCGACGAGTGCGACGAGCACTTCAAAACTCTTACCGCAGACCTTGATGCAATGGGCATCAAGTATAAGATAGATCCCCGCCTTGTGCGCGGACTTGATTACTACACAAAGACGGTGTTTGAGTTCATCTGCCCCGGCATCGGTGCTCAGTCCACCGTTTGCGGCGGCGGAAGATACGACGGACTTATCTCCGAGCTCGGCGGACCCCAGCTTCCCGCGGCAGGCTTTGCAATGGGTATCACCCGCCTTGTGCTTGCGCTTGAGCAGTGCGGAGCAAAGATCCCCGAGACCGAAAAGCCCGTGCTTTACATCGCTCCCCTCGGTGCTGATGCCGCAAAGCACGCGGTAACTCTTACCCACGGACTTCGCAAGCTCGGCGTGTTCGCAGAGTGTGACATAATGGGCAGAAGCCTCAAGAGCCAGATGAAATATGCGGACAAGCTCGGCGCAAAGAACACGCTTATCATAGGCTCGGGTGAGCTTGAAAGCGGTAAGGCAAATCTCCGCAATATGGAAAACGGCGAACAGCGCGAGATATGCTTTGCTACCGCAGAGGAGCTTGCAAAGGAGCTGGGCATACTTTAAAACTTTTCGGACGGGGGAGCGATCCCCCGTTCTTTACGGAGGAAACAATGGAAAGATCGAAGGTTTATTTTACCGATATGAGAACCGCCATCGGCGACGGACTTCCCTCCAAGCTGAAAAGGCTTATAAAGGCGGCGGGAATCGGGAATATTGATATGGACGGCAAGTTCGTTGCAATTAAAATGCATTTCGGCGAGCTTGGAAACATCAGCTTTCTGCGCCCCAATTACGCAAAAGCGGTTGCGGATACCGTAAAGGAATTCGGCGGCAAGCCCTTCCTTACCGACTGCAACACCATGTATCCCGGAAGCAGAAAGAACGCACTTGAGCATCTTGAATGCGCTTGGGAAAACGGCTTCTCTCCCCTTTCCACAGGCTGTCCCATAATCATCGGCGACGGTCTTAAGGGTACGGACGACGTGCTTGTTCCCGTAAACGGCGGCAAGTACGTAAAGGAAGCAAAAATAGGCAGAGCCATTATGGATGCCGACGTGTTCATCAGCCTTTCCCACTTCAAGGGACACGAAATGACAGGCTTTGGCGGTGCCGTTAAGAATATCGGTATGGGATGCGGCTCCCGCGCGGGAAAGACCGAACAGCACTCCGACGGAAAGCCCGTAATATATGAAGACAAGTGCAGAGGCTGCAAGCGCTGTATGCGCGAGTGCGCAAATAACGGACTTGTATTCAACGCAGAAACAAAGAAGATGACAGTTGATACGTCAAGCTGTGTCGGATGCGGAAGATGCCTCGGCGCCTGCTCGTTTGACGCTATCGATTTTGCCTGCGATACTGCCGCAGTCGATCTCAACCGCAAGATGGCGGAATATGCAAAGGCTGTAGTTGACGGCAGACCCGCGTTCCACGTTTCTCTCGTTATCGAGATCTCCCCGAACTGCGACTGCCATTCGGAAAACGATGCTCCCATACTGCCGAACGTGGGAATGTTTGCATCCTTTGACCCGATAGCGCTTGACCGCGCGTGCGTTGATGCCTGCTTAAAGCAGACTCCCCTCCCCAACTCCCAGCTTTCCGACAATATGGCAAAGCCCGATTTCTGCGACAAGCACGATCACTTTACCAATTCCACCCCCGAATCCAATTGGCAGACCTGCCTTGAGCACGGCGAGAAGATCGGACTCGGCACAAACGAATACGAGCTTGTCTTCGTAAAATAAAAAAAATTGCAAGAAACGAAAAAAATTTATTCAAAATATTGATATTAGCATTTTTTTGTGCTATATTAATGAGTGGCAATTTTTTAAACCATTCCCAAAGAATCGAGGAATATTAAATATGGAAAGACTTATCGGCACAGTTTCGCGCGGAGTTCGTGCTCCCATCATCAGAGCAGGTGATGATATTGCTGATATAATCGTTACAAGCGTGCTTGATGCCGCAAAGAGCGAGAATATAGAAATACGCGACAAGGACGTTATCGCTGTTACAGAGGCTGTTGTTGCACGTGCACAGGGCAACTATGCAACCTTGCAGCAGATCGCAGCAGATGTTCGCCGCAAATTCCCTTCCGGTGAAGTCGGTGTTCTTTTCCCGATTATGAGCCGCAACCGTTTCTCCATGCTGCTCAAGGGTATTGCAATGGGTGCAGACCGCGTTGTGGTTATGCTCAGCTACCCCGGTGACGAAGTGGGCAACCATCTTCTGACTCTGGATGCAGTGGAAGATTCCGGCGTCAATCCTTACACGGACGTGCTGACCGAAGATCAGTTCCGTGCAAAGTTTGGCGAGTGCCGCCACACCTTCACCAATGTTGACTATATCGAATTCTACAAGAGCCTGGGTGACAACATCGAGGTCGTCTTCGGCAACAGCCCCAAGATGATCCTGAACTTCGTGCAGGATGTTATTGCTGCAGATATTCATACCCGTCATCGCTCCGTTCGCAAGCTTCGCGAAGCAGGCGCACGCACTGTGCTGACCCTTTGCGATATCCTGAACGAATCCGTAGACGGCAGCGGCTTCAACCCCGAGTACGGTCTTCTTGGTTCCAACAAGGCAACGGAGGAATCCGTCAAGCTCTTCCCCAAGGATTGCACCGAGTTTGTCGAGCGTGTCAGCGCAGGCATGAAGGAAGCAACCGGCAAGAACGTGGAAGTCATGATCTACGGCGACGGCGCATTCAAAGATCCCGTCGGCGGCATCTGGGAACTGGCTGACCCGGTTGTATCTCCTGCATACACCGCAGGTCTGGAAGGTCTGCCCAACGAGCTGAAGCTTAAATACATCGCAGACAACCAGCTGCAGGGCCTTTCCGCTGAGGAAGCAGACCGCATTCTGGTTGAGAAAATCCGCGAGCATCGCGCAAGCGGCACCAACATCGGCATGCAGTCTCAGGGCACCACGCCCCGTCGACTTACCGACCT